>JAOUDT010000115.1 GCA_029859145.1 Dehalococcoidia bacterium | reverse complement strand
TCACCTCACCCGTAAGAGCCAGGTGAGGGCCGCGACACAAATCGGTGAAAGAGCCCTGCCTATAGACAGTGACACTAGAGTCGGTGATTTCGTCGATGAGCTCCAGCTTATAGGGCTGGGCAGCAAAAAGCTTACGTGCCTCATCCCTACTCACTTCCTGACTGACGAATGGTACATTCTGACTGATGATCTCCCTCATTTTGCTCTCAATTACAGGTAAATCCTCCGGTGCCAGTGCGCGTGGTAGTTCAAAGTCGTAATAGAAGCCATTTTCAATCATGGGGCCGATGCCGAATTTGGCCTCGGGAAACAGACATTGCACCGCCTCAGCCATGATGTGAGATGTAGAGTGGCGCATCCGCGCCACCTGTTCGTCCTTCTCTTTCGATTTCATCTCAGGCTCTCCACCATAGGTCTAAAGGTCACTCATAATTCCATCAAAAAATGGGCGGTACTGGACTTGAACCAGTGACCTCTGCGATGTCAACGCAGCGCTCTAACCGCTGAGCTAACCGCCCATCCGAGGATTCTACCAAACATAGCTAAACAGGGCAAACTTCTAATGACATTGGAGAAATAGAAGATTACCTATCATTGGCTGGCTTAAAAATAAACATTGACAAAGATGCGACGTGTGCTGAGGCTATTCTTTACCTCGCAGCCTCACACCACTGGTGATATTAATCTGTATAGTCTGACCACAGTTGGGGCAGGTCACTTCCATAACGAGGGGCCTTCCCATTACCCTTTCAATAAGTGATGTTACTATGGAATCTATATTATCCAGTCTCTCATCCAACATATCGAGGCGTTTGATCAAATGCCCCACCTCACGGTCCTGCGTGACCTGCTTGCTTAGCTTAGCTCTATCCTGTGAAACCAATTTATAGACTCTTCTCTACGACGCCCAATGATTCCAGTTCAGTTTTATCCTCTTTCATCAATTTCTCTATTTGTTCAGAGACGGTCCTCTCCAGATACTTTCGGAAGGCTTCTCGCGCTGCTGGTGATGACCTTACAGCATCTTTCACTCTCTGCCATTCACTCGCTATTACCTCATTCACCTGTTCAACACTAATGGGCTGTTTTCCTTGCCATAATTCTTCTATCCTGTCCAAAACCCTGCTCGTCATAGCCCTCCTGATGCGATCAAAAGAAAGTATCTCCTCCGGACTATATGGCTGCGCCACTTTTCTTTCAGGCTTGTCAGTCATGGTACACTACCTCCCACTAGATTTATTTGACTTACTATGATAAGCCCAGCAGCACAACTTGTCAAGGTATTGCAGCGGCTGACCACATAGGTAGCACTGGGCGATAGATTTGCTACCCTGACCAGCCCACTACCTTTGTCTTGAACCAGACCTCAGCCGCTGCCAATATTTTAGCTTAGCCAACGAGTTGTGGCCTACAGCTGGCGGTAACGCACATTCCACTTGTTGCACAAGGCCATGACAAAGCTCTTGGTATCCGGGCTTGACGCAGTGTACAAATCTGACAGAAAACCATGTAATAGCTCACCACCTGTCATTCTGTCGGTGGGCTGGCTTGGACCAGGCAAATTAATGTACACTATTTCTGTCATCGTTTTTTGATACTCTATTGACTGTGGCATGAAATCACCTACCTTCTCACCATTTTTGGGTCACACTGGCCTGACTTTATTCCTCAAATCCATAGCATCCTGAGTTTAGCTGGTATTTGCGTTGGCAGTCCGTTATTTCTTCTTACCAGCGTCATGAGACGTTGTGCCCCCTGCCTCTACGTAACGCACATTCCACTTGTTGCACAAGGCCATGACAAAGCTCTTGGTATCCGAGCTTGACGCAGTATACAAATCTGACAGAAAACCATGTAGTAGTTCACCACCTGTCATCCCGTCGATCGGCTGGCTGGGACCAGGCAAATTGATGTACACTATCTCTGTCATCACTTTTTGATACTCTATTGACTGTGGCATGAAACTATCTCCTTTCCGAGTATTCTCGGTTTACATTAGCTTGACGTCTTCAAAAATAAATATAATTGCGAAACGATTATTCTCTCACCTCCCTTTTCCTACCTTCGATGTCTGAGTCCATGCGGTCCCGGCCTTGGCTGATATTTTGAGTCGCTAGTTTAATACTTCCTATTTTCAGTGTCAATTAGCCTTCATGCTGGCTGCGTCACTGCCAACCGGATCTTACTGCATCACCTCCGCATGTTGATTTTTGACCCCGAAGGGTGTACATTATGTCTAAGAAGGGAGGTGTCTGGAAATGCCGGATGTAGAGATCGGCAAGGTGACAGATTTTTTTGCCAAGCCAGTAGTAGCCGGTATAGAGCTAAGTGGCACGTTGAGAGTGGGGGATAAAATCCATATCAAGGGCAGCACTACGGATATGGAATTGCCCGTAGAATCCATGCAGATTGAGCGCGTTAACATCACCGAAGGCAAGCCAGGTGACCTTGTGGGCATAAAAGTCCTTGATAGAGTAAGGCGAGGTGACAAGGTTTACAAGGTCACTGAATAACCCTAAGTAGATTCGCCATCTCAATAGCACTTGTCGCAGCAGCAGAGCCTCTGTTACCCTCTTTGGCACCCGCCCTCTGGATAGCCTGCTCCAACGTATCGGCTGTTATTATGCCTTGTATCACCGGTAGGCCAGTATCCAGACTCACCCTGCTAATTCCCCGATTCACCTCGGAAGCAACATATTCAGCATGAGGGGTGCCGCCACGAATCACCGCGCCGAGGCATATTATCGCATCGTACTTATTGCTCTGCGCTAGTTTCTTGCCCACAAGCGGGATCTCTAGACAACCCGGAGTCCAAGCGACATCGATGTCACCCTCAGCAACACCGTGCCGCAGCAAAGCATCCTTTGCCCCCTCAAGGAGCTTTCTGGTTATTAACTCATTAAAACGGGAAACAACCACGGCAAACTTAAGACCTTTTCCTATCAGGATACCTTCGTACTCACGCTTAGCCATTCTTAGCCTCCTATAAACGAATTCCAAATCGAGCTCAAATGCCGAAACGCCAGACTACCTCTCTTTGACGTTTGCGTTTGGCCTTTAGTCATTTTTCTAGATTCAGGGTATGTCCCAACTTCTTTTGCTTGGTTTCCAGGTAACCTATGTTATAGGGGGTAGCTGGGGCTATTAAAGGGACGGTTTCTACTATTTTGATACCATAGCTTTCCAGCCCGATCACCTTCTTGGGATTGTTGGTAAGCAATCGAATATTATGTAAATCCAAGTCAGCCAAGATCTGGGCGCCCACCCCATAATCTCTCAAATCAGCAGCAAAACCCAAAGCTATATTAGCCTCCACGGTATCCATCCCCTGATCCTGAAGAGCGTAGGCACGAAGCTTGTTGTGAAATCCGATGCCCCTTCCCTCCTGTCTCATATAAAGAAAAACGCCTCGATCTTCTTTGGCTATGCTTTCCAAAGCCATTTCGATTTGGGCGCCGCAATCGCACCTCAAACTACCAAATACATCCCCAGTAAGACATTCACTGTGAACACGTACCAGGACCGGCCCATTATTTGATATATCGCCTTTGACCAGGGCAACATGTTCAGCGGCGTCGACAGCGCTTTTGTAGGCGACGGCTCTGAATTCGCCCCACTTAGTAGGCAGCCTAGCCTCAGCTACTCTCTGCACCAGTTTCTCATGGCGAAGACGGTAGGCAATCAAATCGACTATCGTGATTATCTTCAGGTCGAACTTCGAAGCCATGGCTTCAAGTTGAGGCAGACGCTTCATGCCGCCATCCTCGTCCATAATTTCGCATATGACGCCAGCAGGATAGAGCCCGGCCAATTTAGCCAGATCAACAATGGCTTCACTGTGTCCCGCGCGTACTAATACCCCGCCGTCCCTGGCTCGAATAGGAAATATATGCCCTGGCTGAGCTATATCGCTCGGCTTCGTATTGGGATCAAGCACTGTCTTTATGGTCTGTGCTCGATCAAAGGCAGAAATGCCAGTAGTGACATTATCCTTGGCCTCAATGGAGACTGTAAAGGCAGTGCAGTGACGTGAGGTGTTATTGATAACCATCAGTGGTATTCCTAATTCGTCGAGTCTCTGACCAGTGATAGGGAAGCAAATCAGTCCGCGACCGTGTTTGGCCATGAAATTTATGGCTTCAGGTGTAACCTTCTCGGCAGCCATGGCCAGATCTCCTTCATTTTCGCGTGACTCATCGTCAACGATAATGATGAACCTGCCTGCCTTTATATCTTCAATTGCCTCGGAAATGCTACTCAGCATCTATTCCCCCTACGAACCCATATTCCCTAAGAAATTCAATGCTCAGACTTTGTTTCCTTTGCCGGCCGAGATTTTCGACATATTTACCTATCACGTCCGCCTCCAAATTCACTACGTCACCAGGCCTTTTCCCTCCCAACGTAGTATGTTCCATGGTATAGGCCACTAGAGAAACAACAAAAGAAAAACCGTCTACGTCTACCACTGTAAGGCTAACACCGTCAACAGCGACAAACCCCTTGTCCACCATGTAGGGCACTAGTTCAGTTGGCGCTGAAATCCTCATAATACGCGCGCCTTCCTCGTTCCTTACGTCCACTACTTCTCCTGTCCCATCCACATGACCCAACACCATGTGCCCACCCAGGCGCACACCCAGTACTACCGCCCTTTCTAGATTCAC
>JAOUDT010000114.1 GCA_029859145.1 Dehalococcoidia bacterium | reverse complement strand
GATGAATTATGGCAATCAGGAAGAGCGTCATGAAGAAATGGTAGCCGGTTATCGGACGCCCGCCCGCCAATCTGACAAGCCATCCCTTTTCAATCCGCCAGCACGGTAACTTGGCCGCCCAGCCATCCTTGCCTTCGATTTGAATTTCCCAGAAGGCAAGTACAAAGGCCAGGAAGATCATAAAAGCGATTAATCCTATAACCACTGCTATCTCCCTCGCTATTTTTGGCTAGTTTACCATTTCCCAACCGATTCTGGTGAGATCAGGTGCAAGACGAGCATGATTAGTATTGTCTCATGGAAGGCACGTGAAGTGGCTGCTGCACTGGTGACAGATGGAATAGTGAGTGTTACCAACGAATAACCAAGCTACAGAAGACAAGGGCTGATATCTGCAGGTTCCGAACGCCGGCAAGCCGGCCGAGTACTAATTGGCCAGTCCCTCAAGTTCTTCTTCAGCAAAACGCCTGACTGTCGTCAAACCTTTGGACTCAATTCTAGCCATATACCAGAAGCGAAAGGCATCCTTGGTGGGCTCTTTGTCCACGACACCGATTTGCCCTCTATACGCTGAAGGAGAATCCGCCTTGATCTTCACTTTGCTGCCCTTTTTGAACTTCGGCGCCATCCTTCCGTAGCCTCGGGGAAGATCATACTCCCTGCGTCTAATTGGGTCAGACAAAACGGCGTAAGCCTCGTTTATCCTCTCCATTTGTTCATGGGCTTCCTCGTTCTCACAATTCCTGTCCGGGTGGCATTGAAAAGCCAATCTGTGATAGGCCCTCTTGATCTCCTCGAGGCTGGCATCTGGCGCGACACCTAGGACTCCATAGTAGTCTCTTCCGCTTCGCTTTCCGCACATCAGGGCTTCCATGGAAACTATTATACTGCTATCTGAGGGACAGTCAATAGAGCTTTTGTACCATATTCAGGCCGTACTTTAGAGCTATGAAGCGACGATCCGTCTTCTGGCGCAACGGGGCAATAGTCAGACCTTTATCGCCCAGGCTGTGCGATATGGGCTCTTGTTCATCTCAGTTTAATTCGGATAGCGTCACTCTTTAGTCTTGCAAGAGTATAATTGTCTCTGGTGAAATAGCCCTTCCATGATTGTCAGAGAAATCCACGCGCGCAGTATATTGTCCAAATCACAAGTCTATGACTATGCGGTCAACCCCTATGTCGGGTGCCAGCACGGTTGCACCTATTGCTACGCCCATTTCATGAAGAGGTTCACCGGACATAACGAGCCGTGGGGTGAATTTGTTGATGTGAGGATCAATGCCCCAGATCTATTGAGACACGAGATAGTCAAGATGCCGCGTGGTAGAGTATGGGTAAGCGGGGTGTGCGACCCCTATCAACCACTCGAAAGAGAATACGGGGTGACAAGGCAGTGCCTGGAAATACTGATTCAGCATCATTGGCCCTTCACAGTCCAAACCAAATCCCCACTGGCGCTACATGATATAGACCTGTTCAGGAGAAGTGATAGCGTCGAGGTCGGCTTATCAGTTACGAGTGCCGACGACAGGATACGAGAATCGTTTGAACCTTATGCACCACCGATTAAGGAGAGGATCAAGGCATTGGAGGAACTGCATCTTGCGGGAGTTAGGACCTATGTCATGATTGCACCAATGCTCCCCGGTGCGGAGCAACTCGCTGACCAACTCAGCAGGAAAGTGGACTACGTGCTGGTCGACAGGATGAACTACCATTATGCCGATTGGGTGTATAGAGAACACCGTCTCGAAGAGGCCATGAGCGATGATTTCTTCTTCTCAAAAGGCAATGAACTTGCCTCTGCCTTTGCAGAACAGGGTATCGAATGTCGAGTGCTATTTTGATGCCCTCGGGCTGAAGGTTTTACCCCTTGATTGTACTGCCTAGCGAAACGATCAGCGTTCACCAGGTAGACGGATTAGCCCCAGAACATACTGGCATTTGCTTCAATGTCAGTTGATGCGTATTGCACCCAACAAAACAAGTCAACGTGCAGCAATCCAAGCTTCTGTTGCTCGACCTGCATAATATAGACTAGCGTTCATCTCTTGAGTCTATTTTGAACAGCGTCGCTCTCCAGTTCTCTGATGGCATCGGCAGCGATCCAGCGAGCAGCCTTCGAGTCGAGCCGCTGGATTTCCTTGGCAGTATTTATTGCGGCTTTGTTCAAATTGAGGTTCCTTTTCCCGATGTTCCTAAGGGCCCAGTTCACAGCTTTCTTGACGAAGTTGCGCTCATCTGTGGCCGCTCGTATTATTATCGGAAGCAATTCGATGAATTTCTCATCGCTGGCCTTTTTGTCATGCCATGCCAGACAAGCTGTCAGCGAGAAGGCAGTCCTTTTGACGAACTCTTCTTGCCGCTCAGACCACTCGACAATCTTCTTCCAGGCTAACCGATTCTTTTCGAAGAGGTTCGTGCACACCTGGTCGCAGACATCCCACGAATCGATGCCTTTCACCCAATCCTCCATCTGCTCCTCAGTGAGCTTGGCAGGGTCTCCAACCATCCCAGCCACAATCCTTGCTTCAGCTACTCCAGTCATCCATAAATCCAGCGCCAGCTTGTGGTCCCTCCCTAGTTCCTTAGCCAGTTTTCTCATATCAGGAACCGAAACGCCTAATCTTTTCTCAACTGTTATCCCGTATTTAGCCATCCCTTTCAATTGCTCTGGCCGAGCCTTGCTCTGCAGTCTGTCCAGCACATCTTTCGCAGAAGCCATTGTCTACTCCTTGCGTACTACCAGAAAACGCGGGACCCGCTATGCTCAGGGATACGCAAGCTCCTTCGGACTGCGTACATAAGCAGAACGTGATGTATCTCCGCAGTCCACCGACTTGCCGAACAAGCCCCCATAATCCTGCAGCACTAAATAATCAATAATCCAACCAATGTGAACGCAGCGATAGGTGGCAAAGCCGGCATGGGCTTCCCCTTTAAGAATATCGTCTGAATCACGTAGACACTGACTAGGCCCAGCAAACCGAGTACCGCCATGATGGCAGCTGGCCTAAAGCCCTGGGCAAAATAAACGGAGGCTGTCAGCAGACAGGGGAAGGCAATGTCGCCACCACCCAGTATAGAATATTCCCTAGCGGCGGGATTCAGTTCTACCACTTTCTCTCCATGTTTCTTCAAGTTCGAGTTCCACTCAGAATATTTTTTGGGAATGATTAGTGCTGGCAGGGCATTTACCTCCGAAAGTCTATCTGCCATCCAGAGCATAAGCTTGAAACGAACCGCCAGAAAGTCGTACACGGCCAGTGCCAGAATAATAGCCATGGCGGTCCACGGTGTAATAAAGCGACCGAATACTACTCCTACACTACTGACCGCCAGAATCAATACCAGGTTATGTAGCCAGACAAGTGGTATCAAAAACCAGAACGTCCCAAATGCGACAGCGATGGCGACGGCCACCGGAAAGGGCAAGTAGAATACGGTTGCAATGAAGGCACCCCAGCTAAACAGCAGCGCAAACAAAATTCTAAGAAGGACTTTCAAAGCTGCAAGAGGAATCTTGTAGAGCGTAATTCCAAGCACAAGCACTGCCGCAAAAATATAGATTAAGATTGGCCCCAACGCCGAATTGGCCGGCACGTCGATAACCTCCCCCGAGGGCAATGTCACCTCCCCTGGCCACCAAGCTATGGGCGCCGGTGGCTGAGTCGGTATCTCTATATCATTTTCGTCCAAGAATGGATCTATACGGGGAGCAACGAGAAGGATGAGCATTTGAGCGACGACAAAAAGAATAAGGCCTAGATAGGCCGTATTCAGCTTTACCGGTCTCTTTGTGCTCATATAGAGGGTATTTTACATTGAAGAAAGCCCGATGTCGAAGTATCGCCGTGACTAGCGACCAAGATAAATCGAACGGGTTGAATGAGTCTGTAAGAATGCCAAGCCGTTACGTACAAGGCGCGATATTTTGAACTGACAATAATCTCATGCTAGCTTCATTAGGTATTTCTCGTAATCGACAACCTGATACTTCTTGCCCCGAGCGATGATCCTGAAATTCTCTCCCTCAAGTAGCCTCTTATGCGCTTCTTGTCCGCCGGGGTATTTTTCATTCAAAAACCCATCTGCTTTGAGCGTCCGCCAGTACGGTATGTCTAATGACTTGCCCTCCTTGCTTGCTTCTTCTACCGCATTTGCCGCCGTCATGATGAAAATCCCGGTGGTTAGAGAGCAGCAACCCTTTACATCATGCTGCCCTGCAATCTTTTTGCATATTTCGACAATAGTCATAAGCCTTCCTTTAGGTACCTGCTTCATAACCGCCACTACTTCAGATGGATTCACCAGGACAACATTATCACCGACTTTAGCACCCATCTTGTGCACGGCATTGTAACAGGGAAACCTTTTCTCCAGCCGGACCACCTTAGGAAAAGAGGGTTTGTCCTTCAATTTCTCCTGCCAACTTTTCTTCATTGTTCCTCCCAGCGGTACTTGTGTTTCTTTTGGCGCAGTCTATCAAGCTGGCATTGATAGCATAGCCCGTTATGGCAACATATCACCCCACCACATTCGGGGCACTGCCACTTCGCCATCTCTTTTTCCAGGAACCTCTCCATGCCATACCTCTTTATGTACTCCAGGTTCTCTATCATACTCATATGATAAAAAGTGCGATAGCGCTTGTCGAGAGTCTTTAGGCGGCGGCATGGGAAATCCCCGCAGTCGTAGCAGA
>JAOUDT010000113.1 GCA_029859145.1 Dehalococcoidia bacterium | reverse complement strand
TATAAGACTAACAATACTTTAAAAAGATGTCAAGGTTTAGATGACATAAAATCTAGTAGAAAGGGGGTTTTTGGATCAGACAGACCTGACTCGAAGACTGGGACGGTTCGATCAGGTCAGGAATTCAGAGGAAAACCAAGCCGGGCTGTCGAAGGGATGGATACACACACGGGGTATCGTTCTCGGGCCTTTTCCTTTCCGTCACCGAGCGCGTGGAAGCGCTGCGGTGCCTTGACAAACGGCTGGACCCCCGTCGGATCGGAGGCAACGCGTCAACCTTTGGACATTGGAAGACCAAGACAGGCCTCGCCACTGCATCTTCGGTCGTAGCCTCGGCCTTGTCGCCATGCCCTGAATTGCAGTCATGTCGCCTCAACATCTATCCAGAGGTGTAGAGGCTCCTCAAAATAGGGCTGCCCATCTTCATAGAGTACAAACTCCACCTTTTGTCGCCCTGCCTTTTGAGGCAGGAAGCCCACTTGTTTCTCCCATTTCCCTTCATGTTCCAGTTCAACATCCACTTGATCCCTTTCCTCCCCATCAATCATCAGCTGTGCCTTCTCACCATCTATCCATATTTCCACGTCATAGCTTGCCCACTCTTGTTCATGGTTCACTATCCCCACTATCACCCTCCCCTGCTCACCCACCTTCAACTCTGTCGGATAATTCTCAGCGTCACCATTGGGGCCCAATACGTAGAACTCGGTAAATTTCTCGCCGGCCTTGGGCGTGGCAATGACGTATCCCAGAGCCCCTATCGCCCCAACTATTGCCAACACCAGCACCAGTGACAGCACGTTATCGGCCAGGCTCCGTTTTTGCCAGTCCTGAAACAACGACAACCTGATATTGAACGGCGCCCTGAATCTTTCCTCCGGCGCAAGCTTCTCCCGGCGGTACCAGGCAACGCCCGATGCAACTATAATAAAAACCGCCAGCGAAATCAGGATGGGCTCGAGCCTTATGCCCCAGGGGGTGTAATTCAGGATGAGTCCTACCAGCGGCACCACGGCGATAGAAAGGCCAAAGCTCAGAGCCACTCTTTCCACTCCACCCAGCCTGTCCTTCTTGGGAAACAGGGCTGCCGTCAAGGTATAGCCGGGAAAGAAAAGCAGAAAGGGCAGCCCCAGGACAATCCGGGCCGGACTCGAGGGGACAAAGGCGATGATTACTGCAAGCAGGATAGTCAATATGCCGATGAGCCAGAGATCACTGTCCAGCCTAGCTTTCATCCTGAAGTTCCTCTATCTTATTCTAGCCACTATAGCTAAGTCAATCGGCTGTTGTGCAGGCGGCCTGCCGCTGCGCTGGCAGGGCAATTGAAAGTTGAGGCTTGCCCTCCGTCCGCTCAGCAGGGCTGTTGACAAATGTTGATCACTCGAGTATGATGTATATCCCCACGATGCACTTGACTAGGACGCATTAAGACACGATGTACTCGAACAGTAGATAGTAGGGAGGTTCCAAACAGAACGGTAGACTGCTGGCTTCAATGGCGAACGCAGGCGGTCTAATTTTTTGCCTATTTTCGAGCGATACAGGCACCGCAACAGGAGGATAGGATGAGCAAGAAGAAGCTGGCACGGGCCATCGGAGTCTGCATTATAGCTATCGCTGTAATAGTAGTCGTAACCGTGCTTTCCGCCTGCGAGTCATCACCAACACCGCCTAGCTATGGACTGGATCTTGACGGGGTAGACGATTGCGTAGCCTTGGGTAATGCCACTGCCCTCGGCTTTGCCTCTCAGGATTTCACGATTGAAGCATGGATCAAGCCGGGCAATGTAACAAGGAGCATGCAGATACTTCAGAGACATGCCTGGAATGTTGACGGCTATAGGCTTCAAACAGAGAACCCGGGGAAGCTTGTATTCTATACTTTCCAGTCTGGTGCTAGCCAAGCCTCTAGAACCTCGTCAGATGTGCTTGTAGCAGGCAACTGGCATCATGTTGCGGTTGTCAGGCAAGGAGCATCGGTCAGGATACTTGTTGATGGGCTGGACAAAACCAACAACGCTGGTTCTCACGTTGACCCAGCATACTCCGACAGCAGGCTGGCAGCCATCGGAATGAGTTTTGGGGGAGAAGCACTAGATGGCTGTATCAGCGAAGTGCGCGTCTGGAATTATGCTCGCACAGAATCTCAGATTGTGGCCGACATATCCAACGAACTCATCGGAACTGAGGAAGGGCTTGTCGGCTACTGGAAACTAAACGAAGGCTCGGGGACAATAGCCCATGATAGCACCGCAAACAACAATTCGGGCACGCTGGTAGGCGGCCCTGTTTGGCTCACAGGCGGTAGTTAGGCAGGGGAAACTGGCTGGTCCGGCACAGGCAGCTGCAGTATAACAATAGAAGATAGACTTGCGACGGGCTGACTCAAGAGCCCGGCGAGTTTTTGGGGTAAGGGGCAGAAGATGCTCATTGTGCAAACACCGTTACGCGTAAGTTTCCTCGGTGGGGGGACCGACTTCGATGATTTTTCCCACGACCATGAGGGAGCCGTGCTCTCCACGGCCATAAATAGATACACGACAGTTTTCGTCAAGGAAAGGTTTGATGACCTAATCTACGTGAACTACCGGAAGAAAGAAATCGCGGCAAAAGTGGATGACATTGAGCATGAACTGGTGCGGGAGGCGATGCGGCTTACCGGAGTTGAAAAGGGGATGGAGATAAGCACCTTTGTTGACGTCAGGGAAGGCAGCGGACTGGGGTCATCGAGCAGCATCACCGTTGGCCTTCTCCAGGCTCTCTACACCTGCAAAGGAGAGGTCAAGGATACTGAGATTCTGGCCAGGCAGGCCTGCCAAATTGAGATAGATGTCCTGGGTAAGCCGATAGGACGCCAGGACCAGTATATAGCGGCCTATGGTGGCTTCAGGTTCATTACTTTCCATAACAGCGGCGTGACTTTGGAGAACATTCACTTGACCGCAGACTTGAAGAGAAGGCTCAGCGAGAGGCTGTTGCTCTTTTTCACCGGTCGGACGCGGAAGTCAGAGGACATCCTGACGGAGCAGAAGGCCAATATAAAAGAGCGTCTGCAACTCCTGAAGGAGCTTAAAGAGATGGCGCATAGCGGCAGAGAGTTCATCGTGGAAGGGAAACTCGATGATTTCGGGAGGCTTCTGCACGAGGGATGGCTCTGCAAAAGACGGCTTGCCAGCAAGATCAGCGACGGGGAACTGGATGAGCTGTATGAAGCAGCTCTGAAAGCGGGTGCTCTGGGTGGGAAAGTGTGCGGCGCGGGAGGCGGTGGTTTCCTGCTCCTGTACTGTCTCCCGGAGCGAAGGGATGAGGTTCGCTCCGCGCTGCAAAGGCTGGAGGAAATTCCTTTTCAATTGGAGCGTGACGGGAGCAAGGTAGTCTTCAACTACCGAAGGGCCTAACACAATGTTCAAAGTCCTGGTAACTGGCGGAGCAGGCTTTATCGGTTCGCATACTGCCGACCTGCTCATAAAGAAGGGGTACGAAGTGCGCGTCCTGGACAGCCTGACGCCGCCGGTACATCCCCACAAAGAAAGGCCGGCATACCTGACTGAAGACGTGGAATTGATTGTGGGTGATGTGCGGAACAGGAACGATATGGAAAAGGCACTCCAGGGAGTTAAAGCAGTCTTTCACCTGGCTGCCTACCAGGACTATCTCACCGATTTCAGCAAATTTGCCCTGGTCAACGAGGGCGGCACCGCCCTCCTTTATGAGATCATAGTAGACCGTTGCCTGCCTGTAGAGAAGGTAGTCTTGGGAAGCTCACAAGCGGTATATGGAGAGGGAAAGTACCAGTGTTCAGAGCACGGGGTGCAAAATCCCCCAATGCGTCCGTTGAAACAACTGGAGGCAGGAAACTGGGAGGTAAAGTGTCCGTCCTGCGGCGAACAGATGAAACCTCTCCCCACCGACGAATCCACGGTCAATCCCCATAACCAGTACGCGGTGTCGAAGTATGCCCAGGAGCTGTACGCCCTCACGCTAGGGAAAAGGCACGATATCCCCACGGTGGCCCTCCGCTACAGCATAACCCAGGGTCCCCGTCAGAGCATTCACAACGCCTATTCGGGACTCCTGCGCAGCTCCGTTGTCCGGCTCCTCAACAACCTGGCTCCGGTTATCTACGAAGACGGACAGCAGCTCCGGGACTATGTATATGTCGGGGACGTGGCCCAGGCCAATCTGCTGGCTCTGGAAAAGGGCACAGCCGACTTTGAAGTCCTCAACGTCGGAGGGGAAAAGCCGCTCACCGTCCTGGAATACGTCGGAATGCTGCTGAAACTTTGCGGCGCAGATATGAAACCTGAGATACCGGGGCAGTTTCGCTTCGGCGACATGCGGCACGTCTTCTCAGACATATCCAGGATAGAAGCCGTTCTGGGCTGGCGGCCGGTAACTTCTCCAAAAGAAGCTGCTCAGCGGTATGTCGCCTGGGCG
Source organism: Dehalococcoidia bacterium (assembly GCA_029859145.1). Taxonomy (GTDB): domain Bacteria; phylum Chloroflexota; class Dehalococcoidia; order GIF9; family AB-539-J10; genus RBG-13-51-36. The sequence goes on along the minus strand of JAOUDT010000113.1, from coordinate 282 downwards.
CAATCCCAGCCTGAAATCGAGGACTCCTACGCGGGGGCGGCAACTACTATGAAGAGATTGGGAGTGCTCCGGGTGGTAGAGAGGTAAAGATGGAGATAGATTCTGCGCTGTCTCAACTGATAGCCTCCTATACAGGAGGAATAAAGCAGGCAATACAGGGGCTGCCACTGGCTGAGTTGGAGAGAGTGATACTGCGGCTTGAAGAAGCGCGATGGAAAGGGCAGCGCGTATTTACCTGCGGCAACGGGGGCTCCGCCGTCACTGCCGTTCACTTTGCCGCTG
>JAOUDT010000112.1 GCA_029859145.1 Dehalococcoidia bacterium | reverse complement strand
ATCCTCTTCTTGATGGTATCTCTTCCCGCATGGAAGAAAGTTCGCGGAGAGCTTCGCAATAATTGGTCATGTCGGTGAGTACGACCAGCACATGCATATTCTCTCTCCATGCCAGATATTCGGCTGCGGTTAAAGCTAGCCTTGGTGTTGATATTCGCTCGATAACAGGGTCTGACGCAGTATTGATGAAGGCTACCGTTCTCTCCTGTGCTCCTGTCCTCTCCAGATTCTTCATGAAAAAGGAGGCATCATCGTAACTTATACCAATAGCAGCAAATACTAGAGCGAATCTTTCCTCCTTGCCCTTCACAGCTGCCTGCCTGATTATTTGCGCCACGATTCGGTTATGAGGCAGGCCTGAGCCACTAAATATAGGCAATTTCTGCCCTCTCACTAATGCATTTAGGCCATCTATCGCCGAGATTCCAGTTTCAATAAACTCTGCTGGAGGCTGGCGAAGTGCGGGGTTTATGGGCTCACCGTTAATATCTAGGTATTCTTCAGGAATCAGCCGGGGGCCTCCATCTATTGGCTCTCCCATCCCATTAAAGATTCTCCCTAGAATGTCAATAGATACTGGCAACTTTAAAGTCTCGCCTTTACACCTTATCTTGCTGCCAATGAGGTCCACTTCGCTAACGCCGCCAAATACCTCGACTATAGTTGCTTCTTCACTGATGTCTATTGCTTGACCACTTTTCACCTCACCATTGCCAAGTTGAACATCAACCATCTCACTAAATTTTATGCCAGGTATGCTTTCAGCTATGAGCAAAGCTCCTTTAGCTTTACTAATCGCTCTTCCTTCTTTAATGTAAAGTGGGGAGAAATCCATAAAAGCCCTCCTTTTCTCAGGGAACGCGTTTGCCAGTTACCAAGCTTTGTTCCATCTCTGACCACAATTCCTTGACTTTCTGTTCAAAGCCCTCATTGGGTATGTCCTTCATTCTGGATATTCTGTACACCATGGGCGATGACCGGATGCTCTCAATGCCTGCCCCCGAATTTAACATATCCCGGGTTAGTTCATAAAACTTCATTATAGTCTTAAGCATGAGGCCGGCTTTGGCTGGGGTACAATAGGTATCGACTTCGTTATAGGCGCTTTGCTGGAGAAAGTCTTCCCGTATCATCCTGGCGACAAGAAGCAATAATTTGTCTCCTTCGGGCAAAGCTTCGGGACCCACAAGTCTCACAATTTCCTCCAGTTCAGCCTCCTGTTGCAGTACTCTCAAGCCACTAGCTCTGGTATTCTCCCACCCCGGGTCATGCTCGTTCCACCAATCTTTGACTGCATCTACATAAAGGCTATAACTGGTGAGCCAGCTTATGGCAGGGAAATGTCTCTTGTTTGCTAGCGAAACCTCTAAGGCATACAAGGCATCTATTATTCTAAGTGTATTTTGTGTAACAGGTTCACTGAAGTCGGCTCCCGGGGGACTGACAGAACCTGCTACTGTTACTGACCCCTTTCTTTCAGGGTTACCTAAGCACTCAACCATTCCTGCTCTTTCATAAAAAGAAGAAAGTCGAGAGCCCATGTATGAGGGGAAACCTTCCTCTCCTGGCATTTCCTCCAGCCTTCCGCTCATCTCTCTCATGGCTTCAGCCCATCTCGAAGTCGAATCAGCCACTACCAGAATATCGTAACCCATGTCCCGGAAGTACTCGGCCATAGTGATGCCGACAAAAATACTTGCTTCCCTAGCCACAACGGGCATATTAGATGTGTTAGCTATAAAGATCTCTTTCTCCTGTAACAATCTTCCTGTTTTAGGGTCCTTGAGTTGTCTAAAGCTATAAAGCACGTCTGCCATCTCGTTACCCCTTTCGCCGCAGCCGACGTAGATGTTCAGATGTGTCTGAGCCCATCTAGCCAGCTGCTGCAGGGCCACGGTCTTTCCGGTGCCAAATCCGCCGGGTATCGAAGCCTTGCCACCTAGAGCTAAGGGGAACATGTAATCCAGAATTCGCATGCCGGTAGTGAGCAGGCCCGAAGGGTCTGACCTCTGTTTATAGGGCCTGGGCTTTCTTACTGGCCACTCTTGCATCAGCGTGAGTTCCTTCACCTCACCATCATACGTTATCCAAGCCACAGGCTCTTCCACCGTGTAGTCGCCCTGGCGTATCTCCTTTATCGTGCCTTTGATTCCCAGTGGCACCATTATCCTGTGTTCTATCAGATCAGTCTCGGGCACCACGCCTATTATGTCCCCTTGGTCAACAGCATCCCCGGCCTTCACTCTAGGTGTGAACTGCCATTTCTTATCCCGGGGAAGAGCCGAAGCTTTGGCACCCCGCTTTATAAATGCGCCAATATTCTCCCCCAAGGCGAGCAATGACTTCTGCAGCCCATCGTAAATGGACCCTACGAGCCCAGGGCCTAGCTCGGCACTTAGCACTTTTCCCGTTCCTTCTACTACTTCGCCGACTTTCAACCCCAGAGTATCTTCGTGCGCTTGAATTATCGCTCTGTTCCCTTCCAGTCCCACTACCTCCCCGATGAGCCCTTCCTCACCTATTTCGACAACCTCGTAAACCTGGGTGCCTTTCATATCATCGGCGATCACTAGAGGCCCCGAAACTCTCCATATTCTGCCCATGTCTTTATCCTCCTACTCTTGCCATAATCTTAGACTTCTACTTCGAATCCTATGGCTTCTCTGATAAGCGCTCTGTAATGTACCTTAACATCCGGGTGCTTTGTGCCAAATTTCGATGGGACTTCGACAATTACGGGAAGCGTACTCTTCTGTTTTCTAATCCGGGTTGTTAGGTCTTCAACATATTGTGCATAGTCCTCCAATATGATTACTATGCCAATGTCAGGCTCTGCTAGCAGCTCAGTTAGAGCCTTCCTCACATTTTCAGCCGCATCGTGATTGCCCTTTATCGTGTAATGCCTGCTAATGCCCGTCAATCTCAGTGCGTTGACCAGCTCTTCATCTCCTATGACAGTTATATCTAGGTGTTTCATGGATATTGTGTCACAGCACTAAATAGTTCTTTATTTCTTGGACAGGGAAACCGTCAACTATTGTTTTTAGAACTAACCGCAGGTTTCGTATCTCAACCTCTTTGAGGATTAAATACCAGGCCATCACCAGCGGGGATAACACCCGCGGTGACAATATTTCCTTGAGAATCCTGAACTTGTGCTTATCAATAACCTCATCTACAACCGTGATGCTTTTGGCTTTATCATAATTGGTGCATACTTCGTTTGCTATGTCTTGGTATTGGGCATCCTCCAGCCTAGCGGGTATGTCGGCTATCTTAGAGGACAGCAATTCTTTAAGTGCTTTGTCTGTAATCCTATAGCCGCCAGCAATAGTGAGGTCAGCAGCGTCAGGCCCTATGCCCTCAATTATGGCTCTCAGCATGATTTGCAGGTTTGTCAGGTCTATCACTAGGCCAAAGGCTTTGGCAAGCACAAAGCCGTCTTTTGTTCTTCTTGCCATATTTAACATATTCTTATAATATTCACCGTCTAGTTTGGCTTCGGCAGCAAACTTCGACTTTGAGCCTTTGTCCATTTTATATTGTTCCAGAGCAGGTACGTAGTCTCCCAGTTTGCACCTGGTGAGTAGCTTGGTGATGTCCTCTACATCCTCGGCTTTGGAGAGTTCGTCCAGCAATCCATCGTTGTGGATAATCCCGACTGGTAGCATGCGGGCTTCTTTGCCAGTCGAGATGCCCTGTAAAGCAGCTTTAATATTTGAGACATCATACTTCACTATATATGCTCTGGACACCTTGAGTACATCTTTGGGCAGGAACTTGAACGATTCTACGTAGCTAATGCGTTGCGCTAGATAGCGCCACAAGCATTCATCTAGGTCATCAAAAGTCCCGGCAGGCGATTCCTCCAAGTAGCTTCCTATGTCGGTCCCTCTGATGACGGCCAGCGCATCCGGCAGGTTGGATGCTGTCATCATTTTGTCTATATGTTCGGAGGTGACAGTCTTGGGTTCCTCGCCTTTCAGGCAAGCAGATATAAATGCGTATCTTGGATTGAACACGATACTCCCTTACGGAGCTTCAAACAATTCCTTACCTATCTTGGGCAGCAACTTGGGTAGCAAGGTCTCGAGTCTGGTCTCGTAAGTGTTATCTATCCTGAGCTTTCCCTCAACGTCCTCGGCTATAGCTCCCCCCATGAAATTGGATTCCCTGACCTCCAATATCTTGCCGGACAACTCTGCATCCGCCTCAATCAGCTTTCTTACGGCGCCTGCATCTCTTGGAGAAACGTAAATCCTGCCTTTATCCGCGCCAAGTCCGTTTATAGCCTCTCTAATCAAGTTTAGAAGATGACTTTCATCGCTTGAAACTTGGGACAGCCCCTTCCGTGCCGCGTCGATTATCTTGGCGATTGCGTCAGCTTTCGCACTTGATAGCTGCTGTCGCGCCTTGATAGAAGCTCGAGCTGAAATTCTGGCAGCCTCCTCTTCTGCCTCTCTTAGCATTCTAGCCCTTTCTTCCTCGAATCTGGCCTCCATCTGCCTTTTGGCTTTCTCTATCTCCTCCCGTGCCTTCTTCTCAGCGTCTTCTGTTATGTTCTGGGCTTCTGCACTTACCTTGCTTAAGACAGCCTGGCTTAATTTCTCCATTCTTTACGCACCTTTAGAAAAGCCCCAATAGGCTCAAAGTCAGTACGGTAAACACTATTCCAAGTATACCCCACAGCTCAACAAGTACTGCCAATATCATGGTGGTA
>JAOUDT010000111.1 GCA_029859145.1 Dehalococcoidia bacterium | reverse complement strand
GCTGACCGGGTGGCGCCAGAAGCGAGGGTCAGTAATAGCTGCAGCCTCAAGTCCCTTCTTGAATACTACCTCTGTGAGACCATGAGTCTGTTCAATTGCCGAGCGGCTTTCAACAGAAAACAAATCATCGATTACGTAGCTGAGGATGCCGTTATCGGGAGCAACAAAGATAGCTGAAGGCGTCTTCAGTATTATTCCCCGGCGCTCGCTGCCTACGCCAGGGTCAACAATAGCGACATGAACCGTTTGCTTGGGGAAGTAGCGATAGGCAACACTGAGTATGAAAGCAGCATGAAGGATGTCCTGCGGCCTGATGGAATGACTGACGTCTACGATACTAGCTTCAGGGTTGATGTTTAGGATAGCGCCTTTAACAGCAGCAACGTAGGCATCATCATAACCAAAGTCGGTAGTCAGGGTTATTATGAAACTCATCTGTAGATACTAGGGCTGCGCAGCAGTCAAAGTGGCAAGAACGACAAGCACGACGGCCAAGATTATGGTCAGCTTCAGAAGTGTGCTCTCTATCCCTCGCCGAGTGCGATACACCGAGTCGGCTTGCCCGAAGATACCACCTATGCCTCCACCGCGCAGCTGAAACAGCACAGTGGCAATTAAGGCTGCCGATATTAGTATCTGAGCGATCAAAAGATACGTAGGCAATTCATTTACCTCCTAGCTCCTGCATAATAATTTCTCTTGCCACACCTGGATTGGCTCTTCCTCTGCTAGCTTTCATTACCTGCCCTATAAGAAACGTCAGAGCTTGCTGCTTACCAGAGGCATAATCGGCAGCTGCCCCGGAATTATCAGCTATCACTTGTTTTACCACTTCCTTTATTTCACTGGCATCGCTGATCTGGCTGAGTTTCTTTTCTCTTATGATTTCCTCAGCTCCCCTGCCAGTCTGGAACATCTCCTCAAGCACTGCTTTTGCCGTGGGCCCGCTTATGGCACTCTTGTCCACCAGATCAAGCAAGCCTGCCAGATGCTCAGACCCTATTTTAGCATTTCCAATATCAGTGTTGGTAGCGTTAAGCAGTCGGCTGAAATCTGCCAGAAGCCAGTTGGCGACCATCTTCGCCCTGCCAGGACCCATCAGTTTAACACAGTCTTCAAAATAATCTGCCATGGCTTTGGAGCCCGTTAGGATATTGCTATCGTACAAGGACAAGGTATATTGGGTCATGAACCGGTCTCTACGGACTTCAGGCAATTCAGGAAGCCTGGCTCTGATGTCCTCTATCCAGGACCGGCCCAAAACCAAGGGAGGCAAGTCAGGTTCGGGAAAATATCGATAATCCTCAGCATACTCTTTCGTCCTCTGGGTCACTGTTGTACCCGTTTCCTCTATCCAGCCTCTGGTTTCCTGTACCAGCTCTCCCCCTTTCTCAAGCACCTTTTCCTGTCGCTTCGCCTCATATTTCAGGGCTTGATAAATTGCCTTGAAGCTATTCATGTTCTTCACTTCCACCTTTGGCAGAAACTCTTTGCTGGCCACCGGGCGTATGCTTATGTTAGCATCGCACCTGAAGCTCCCCTCCTCCATGTTGGCGGTGGACACTCCCAGATAACGCAGGATATTGTGCAACCTGACAAGATAATTCCGAGCTTCCTCCGGTGAACTTATTTCAGGCTCGCTAACAACCTCCATCAAGGGCACCCCTGAGCGATTCACGTCTATCAGACTGTAATCTCCCCTGTGCAACAATTTAGCGGTATCTTCTTCGAGATGCACCCTGGTGATATTGACCCTTTTCTTACTACCGTTGCTGTCAATGGTCAGCCAACCCCCCTTGCCGATGGGAGCATCATACTGCGAAATCTGATAGCCCTTCATCAGATCGGGGTAGAAATAGTTTTTGCGGTCAAATTTGGTATATTCCGGGATGGTGCAGTTCAAAGCCAAAGCAGTCATAACCGTATATTCTATGGCCTTCTCATTGATGATGGGGAGAACCCCTGGCATACCCAGGCAAACAGGGCAGACGTGGGTGTTGGGAGGAGTGCTAGCATAATCAGTGCTGCACCTACAAAACATCTTGCTCCTGGTTAGTAGCTGAATATGGACCTCCAGGCCGATGACAATTTCATAGCTCATAGCTTTCGTTCAGTATAGCAATGTTGTGATGCAGGAGCAAGGTGGAGCCAGATTGACCGCAACCTGCGGTATTGGTAGAATTCAATTCGGGGATATAGCTCAGCTGGGAGAGCACTGCGTTCGCATCGCAGGGGTCGGGGGTTCGAATCCCCCTATCTCCACCATAGGATTTTGGAGGGCTGACTGGAATATCCGTCGGTAAACGAAGGTACCGAAGGGTCTTCAGGCAAATGCAGCCCGGGTATTGATTGACATAACAGTCAAAGGTTTGTTGGAGAGTGTGCCGCAGCGAGGACTGTGGCAGAAACGTGCCCCTGTAGCTCAGATGGATAGAGCAGCGGTTTCCTAAACCGCGTGTCGGGCGTTCGAGTCGCCCCAGGGGTATTTTTGATATAATTACGCTGACTCAGGGGCGTAGCTCAGTTTGGCTAGAGCAGCGGTCTCCAAAACCGCAGGTCGCGGGTTCGAGTCCTGCCGCCCCTGCCAGCGAAATGTGGATTTGGGCTTCCGTGGGAAATGAGAGTTCTCAGGGCCATTATGCCGAGGTGGTGGAATAGGCAGACACGCCATCTTGAGGGGGTGGTGGGCGAAAGCCCGTGGGAGTTCAAATCTCCCCCTCGGCACCATAAGTAGATTGCAGGGACTGAAAAAAGTCGGTACAATTCATTTAGAGCGGAAGTAGTTCAGCGGTAGAATGCTTCCTTGCCAAGGAAGAGGTCGCGGGTTCGAATCCCGTCTTCCGCTCCAGTAAATTCGTGGCGGCGGCGTAGCCAAGAGGTTAAGGCAGGGGTCTGCAAAACCCCGATACGGCGGTTCGAATCCGCCCGCCGCCTTGTTCAGTGATCCATCATCAAAGCCGAGGTGGCGGAATGGTAGACGCGGCGGACTTAAAATCCGCTTCCTGCAAGGGAGTGTGGGTTCGAGTCCCTCCCTCGGCAGTAAACTGACCGAGTTCGCCGGTCATTACGAAGTATCACAGCACCGGGGCGGTCTGGGCGTGGGAACGGAATCGCCCCGCTTGGCCTTCGCTGTGCTCAGGGCTCTGGCTCACCGAAATAACAGCTCCCTCTCATTGCGGAGGCACTTTCTTCCCCTGTGACTGCCAGAAGTGTGATTCCCAGCTTCCGCTTGGAACAGGGTCCACAATCTCACAGATAGATGGAAAGGGCGAAAAGTTCACAGAAGTAGTACCTTTCTCTCATTGACACCTGCCATACTGGGCACTATACTTTTCTTAACTATATGAACGGAGGCAAGGCATGGCAGAAACTGCTAAGAAAGTAGGGCCAACAAGCGATCCCGAAGGCGGGGGCAGCCTGTTGGATAATCCTCTGGCGAGAAAGCTGGTGGCTGAGATGCTGGCAGGCAGAATTGCCACCGTCAAACCTCAGTATGATTTCACCACCGAGCTGGGTTATGTCTATCCGGCCGTTGACCAAGCAGCCAACCTCAAGGGCGAAGAAGCACTGGCACTTATGGAATCCCTGGCTGCCAGGGACATCGTGCGCAAGAGCTTCTTCGATAGGCTCATCCGTTGTCCGAGGTGCCAAGGCGTCAACCTAAGGCCGAGTTCCCACTGCCCTAAATGCGGCTCGGGACATGTTGTCCGGGGCCGAATCCTCGAACACTTTGCCTGCAAATACATCGGCGTTGAAGACGAGTTTACAGCCAAAGGCAAGTATGTGTGCCCCAGGTGTAGAATGGAACTGAGGACTATAGGGGCGGACTACAGGAGCCAGGGAGTCCTGTATAAGTGCCGCGATTGCAGCGAGATATTCAATGTGCCCTTCATAAAGTGGCGTTGTCTAAAATGCTCCTCTCTTGTCACTGAGGACGAGGTTGGCGAGGTAGTGATCTACTCGTACACTTTTGAGGAATCGAAGAGGAACTGGCTGGAATTTGAACTTCAACCCAAGGTAAGGTTCGTTGAATTCCTGAGCCAGCACGGCTACAAGGTAACCGAAAATGCCAAGGTGCGCGGGAGGTCGGGAGCAGAACATTGCCTGGACATACTGGCCGCCAGGGACGACGGCTTGGTCACCCACACTGTTGCTATCGGGATTGAGATTGCCAGGGACAGGATAGGACTGGACAGGATACTCGATTTCGATGTCAAAGCCTACGACAGCGGCATCCACGATAAAATATTGATTGCCATCCCGGAGCTGGGCGAGGAGGCGAGGAAATTTGCCAGCTACCAGAGGATAAAGGTGCTGGAACCCAAGGACCTGGAAATTCTGTTGACCGGTGGTCGCCATGCAGCCCGCGAAACAGTACGGGAACCATTCGAGTTTAAGTCCAAATCACAGCTTATTCAATACCTGGAGAAACAGGGTTACACGGTAAAGGAGAAAACTGACGTCAAAGGCCGGTCAGGGGCTGTCCATAATATGGACATACTGGCTACCAAGGACGAAGGCATCATCACTCATCGTATTGCCATCGGCGTCGAAACAGATGACAAGCCGATGGGACTGGACAGGGTATTCGATTTCGACGACAAGGCCTATGATACCGGTATTCTTGACAAGGTCTTCATCGCTGTTCCGGGGCTAACCAAGGAAGCTACGCAGTTTGCCAAGCGGCAGGGCATAAGGGTCCTCGCGGTGAGTCAACTGTAGCCGCTTTGAGAGAGAAAGCCTA
>JAOUDT010000110.1 GCA_029859145.1 Dehalococcoidia bacterium | reverse complement strand
ATTAAGATGGCGCCCCGCTGGGCCAACAGTTCACCTACGGTTTCTGACAGCTTAACTTCTTTTGGAGAGCAGGAAGAGTCTCCTATAACAGCGATAACCATTTCGTAGATTGGTATAGTATATTATATTATCACACAGCTTGGTTTCAGTGAACTGCATTGCGGCACGATTTCAAACTACAGAAGAAAACACGAAACTAACGAGTGATCATCGAACAGACCGCCCGCATCAAAGATGGGGAGACTGTGTTCTTCTTCTTGACCTGAGGAGAAAGAACAAGGCAACCGCAGCAGCGACGACCACCACACCGATTATCACGTAAGGAGTTGGGAATGCCGCGGATTCCCCTTCTAAGACCTTTATCTCTTCCTCCAGCACACCGAATTCTATTTCTTTGGTAAAGGTTTTGTAGCCCTCTTTCGAAGCCGTGACCCTCAGCGTGTATGTTCCAGAACCATTAGGCGAATATCTTGATGGTATGTCTATCTGCCTCTGCGCGTCATCAGGCAGAATCAGAGTTGCCTCTGCGGACAGACCTTCCACGGAAGACACGTAGTTCAAGTAGACGGTCTCTCCTTCGTAAAACAGGGTGGCCTGGTTATTACAGGACCGGTCAGTGCAGGTCAGTAGTTCAATATCTATGGTTTGCAATGTTCCTGTCACTTGGAAGAAGCACGTGGCTTCTCCTATCGTGTCTTCTTCCTCGAGCAAAGTAGATGTCACCTTGTATTCTCCGACTGGCATTGTGTCTATGACATAAAGGGAAAACTCGATGTCCTTCTCTTGTCCGGCTTTGAGATCAATGCCGCTTCTCATAACTGTCGGGGAGTATGTAAATCCGATCCCACTGATTCTTGTCTCTATGGTCAGGCCGGTGGCGATATCTGCCGTATTCTTGACTCTATTTGTGATGAGAATTTCATCGCCAGGATTGTAGACATCCTTGTCCGTGATGACAGTCATATCCTGACCTAAACAGATGGTGGGAAATGCCACCGAGAAAGTGGCCACAAGTAGTACTAGGTTAAGGAACTTTCGCACGCGTCTAAGCATGTTTACTACTACCTTGTCACACTATGGAGCCGGATAGCCAACTACCAGACAGGGATCGCCGAGCAGTATGTAATGGTCTCTGTACGAACAATCATCGAGCCAGCAGTAGCCGAGCCCGCCGCAGCATGTTCCCACGCAATAGGCTATCATGTTGCTCGTCTCGCCGAGAGACCTGCCCGCCGCCATACTGCTCATGAACCTGTTGGGATTGCATGTGTATGAGTAGCCATCATAGCAGTCAGGATACTGCGAAACTCCGACAGCGCCAAAATAGGCTATTGCGCCATGTCTGATCCAATTTGGACCCATCGTGTCCACTCCGCCTTGCCAGAAATTGCCTGTTAAGCACGCTTCACCAAAGACTACAGGCATGCCGTCCAGCTCAGGGATGTCCCATGACGCTAGAGTGTCAGACCACCCATCATAGGAGCCATGGTCGGCGAAGATGATCAGGTCCTTATCCGGATATTCAGTTAGAGGGGGGCTTGTACTCTGAATACAGCCGTCCCTCCTCGAGCCGAAGTATCCCGTTACCTCGTAATCAGGAGAGTCCGTCAAGTCTCTGAATAGGTTATAGGCTTTGTTCTCTTCCGCTGAAATGGTATGCGAAATGAGCAGTGCTGAGATCACGTCTCGAGTTCCTACAATGTCGTTGTAGAAAATGACTCGTGCAATGTAGGCAGAAGTATCCGTGACCGTCAAACCGTAGATTCTTCCGCTGGCGCCGTATTCCCGGTCTACCTGGTGCCTTCTCTGTGCCCAGTCGTCCGCACAGCCGGTGTAGTAAGAATCCGGAATATGGGCCGGCGAGGCTACAATCACCAGGTTTCGGTCCGGATATCTAGGGGGAGGGTCTCCCTTGATATCTTCAATAATTGCTCTAAGCTGGTCGTGTGTAGGGGACGAACCGCAAGCGCTATCATCGGTGAATACGCCTTCATAGTTTGAGAAGCGGATGGATCGTCCGGTGGCAGCGGCGAGCACAGCAGCGGCCAGCGAATTTGCGCCGAACGCCCGCACTTCAAAGCTTCGTTCAGTTGCCGGGTGGATTGTCTGTGAAAGGGGTGTATCCAGATCATGGGGGTTCACCAGTATGCTTCTCAACCCCGGCTGCATTATACCCAGGGAATAAGGGCTCTCTACAACCGTTGTACCTCTTAGCAGACTTCCTATGGCCCTGGCTGTGGCGTCGATGAGACCTCTCGTTTCCGGTCTGATGTCACCGACTATGTGTACTACCTTGTCTTGTATGTCTTCAGGGGAAAAATGCCCATCGAAGTACAGCGGCAAGTCAGAATGAGCGGCAAACCAGCAGGTAGACAACCCGGCTTCGTAATCGTCCTGGCAGACAATAACTGAATGTATATCAGAGAAATAGTGCCCATAGACCTCTGAAATATTCGCTGCGTCGAAGAACCTTATCCGGGCCGATGGATTGGCATCGTACCAGTTTATATTATCGCCCATACGTGGTTCCGACGGAATGATGTTGCCATCCACCATAAACCAATAATAGAGGTGGTCATCGAGTCGGTCATTGACAACTTCATTTCCGATAAATACGGTTAGATAATCTGGCCTGTACTGCCTCACGAAAGTGACCGCCGAGTCAATATCAAAGCTACCGTCATATGGAAGGCCTTCAGGTTCTTGGTGGAAAATTAACAAAGGGAATTTGATACCACTTGGCAGATACGCGGACTCGTCAATTGACGCACCGGTCGGTATATACGGACGTCCGGTGAACTCGCCCTCACCAGCGTAGTAGGTCCCATAGGCTACCGGTATGAGCGACAATGCCGTTCGCCAATCCCTGTCGGAGACCATGAAAACTTCCCTTTCCCGGTAAGCGCCTATGTTTCTCTCGTTCCCGGTGGGATAGGCTGGGGGAGGCGTACGATACTTGTCAATCACCAGATATTCTTCTAACACAGCCGTATTACAGAGTGTGTCCCATGCCGTTATGGTGAGAGATAGCTCATATCTGTCGTAATCACTTGTTGGGATTGCATAAGTACAGCTGGAAGAGCTGCATTCTTGCAGGATATCTTCCGTAGTTCCGTACTCATCTTCATCGCATACCTCAATTTCGTGTCCTTCGTACGTCTCAGTCCTGCAGTGTTCTCTCAGCTCCCACACTTTCTCAATTTGGCCTTCAATACGTATTCCTCCGATGCCGTTTGCACCGGAGGCGCTGACTATCAACTGAACGTCGTCTTCGGTCGTGGCATCTTCCGGGGAAATCGATATATTGATCTCCGGCAAATCGTTTTCACGCGGCACAAAGACAAAGTCTGCTCTGTATTCGTCTGGAACGGTAACAACTCTCGCTCCGCCATGACTGTGTTCTGGATTCCAGAAGATTCCTTGTGGCTGGCATAGATCATCATAAGGCTGAATGACTGGTGTTATCAGGTAGGTACCGGGGCAAAGACGATTGAACTCGTAAGTGTCGTGAGACATTAGAGGACATTCCATGGTATGTCCTCCCGACTTACAAACCCACCGCGGTCCGCCCATTTCAGGAGGTAAGGGCATCAATTGAGCTTCGCATAGCACTATTTTCAGCATTTCTGGGGGATAGGGGAAATCCAGTATCTTGCCGGAAATTGAAAACAAACAGGCTGTCACCGGTGGTTCGACCGGGGTAATGCTGACAGTAACCTCAACGCTTTCCTCATTGGAAATACCCTCATTTTGAAAGCTGTCGATAGCCTTTGCCTGATAGGTTAGTGTGCCTTCGTCATAAGGTCCCCCGGTATAGGTGCATTCCCAGTACTTTCCTCCTTGGCCATCTGCCTTCTGGCTCGGAGGGGCGCACTCTTTGACCTGTTGATCGTTTACGAAAATCGTAATTTTGGCAACACTGTTAGCATCTGTTGCCTGGGCCGTGAAAGTAACAGTGTCGGCGGTAGTTACCTCTGCAGGGGAAGGGCTGATTGTGACGATTGGTCGAGTAGTATCAGGCTCTGCTTCAATTTTCGCCTCAGCCCAGGCCGCCCAGTCTTGGCCTGAGCTCTGTCCGGCGCTAACGTACAGGACGAAGTTGCCTGTCTTGCCTTGAACGGAGCCTAAGTCCGCTGTTATCGAGTCGAGCGTTCCATCGTAAGTTGCTTTACGGCTGAGAATGGAATGAACCTTGGGCGCCACTTGCAGGCCAAGAAATTCCTCGAACCTAACCTCAAAGGTAACGCCATCGCTGGCAGTGGCTCCCTTGAGAAACCCCACCGTGACTTTGAGCTCGGCGTTGGAAGGCACCGTTAGTTCAGGATACCTGCCCATTATCCACCCATTGCTTACCCACTGGGGGTGAGTCTCCAGAACTCTTGACCGAATAGTATTGTCCTCAAGTTGCCAGTTATCCCTGTAAAGGGCAAACCCACGGCTGTCACTATCGCTGCCGGGGAAGGGCAGATTGCCAGCTCCGCTGGACCAGGATGCACTGGGTGCTTGGGCAATGAAGTCGTAAAAGACGCTGTCAGCAGCAGAGGCAGTTCCACTATGTATGCCGAAAGGAAGACTACTTGAGAAGAGGCACAGTATGAGAAGAACGGCTACTGGGGCGGTGAATGGTTTGCGATGACTCTGGTCTTCGCACACGTGACCGACTCCAATGTTTCTTGCCGGAGTGCCGCTGTGTCAGAATTGATTCTATCATGATTATTCGTAGCTGTCAATTTGTGGCTGACTAT
>JAOUDT010000109.1 GCA_029859145.1 Dehalococcoidia bacterium | reverse complement strand
CCCGAGGCAAACATATTCAGGGAGGCGGAATTTGGAGTGGTTGGTAAATATGAAGAGGTGGTGCCAGCCTTCACTAGCAAGCTAAAGGAATTATTAGCTGGCTAAAACAGGCCGAAGCGGCAAATTTACTACCTGGCGCCAGGATAGCACGCAAGATCCAGGCTGGCGACGGCCAGCTAACTCGCGGTTTTCTTCTCAGCGATGATTTTCTGACTGAGATGGGCGGGCACTTCTTCGTAGTGGTCAAATTCCATAACAAAGCTGCCTCGGCCTTGCGTGAGTGACCTTAGGTTTAGGGCATAACGAAGCAGCTCTGCATAGGGTGCCTGAGCTTCAATGACATTGATGCCATTACCGGGATTCATTCCAAGCACACGGCCCCTCTTAGTATTAAGGTCGCTGGTAATATCTCCGGTATGCGACTCAGGCACAGTTATGTTAAGCTTCATTATAGGCTCAATCAATACCGGCTGTGCCTGAGATAATCCCTTTTTCAAGGCTTGTGCTCCGGCAATCTTAAAAGCAATGTCCGAAGAATCTACCGGATGGAAGCTACCATCATAAAGACTCACTCTCACATCAACTACAGGATATCCGGCTAGCACTCCCTCCTGCTTAGCTTCATTGACTCCCTTCTCCACGGAGGGAATATAGTTCTGGGGTATTGCGCCGCCGACAATCTTCTTGACAAACTCAAATCCCCCACCCCGAGGCAAAGGCTCCAACTCCAGCAAGACATGTCCATATTGACCGTGCCCTCCAGTCTGCTTCTTATGTTTATACTCTGCATTGGCTGACACAGTAATAGTCTCTTTGTAAGGAATCTTGGGGAGGTCCAACTTCACCTCTACTCCAAATTTGCGACGTATTTTCTCCTTGGTTATCTCCAGATGGTTATCACCAACTCCAGAAATAATGAACTCGTTGGTATCAGCCTCTCGACGTGTTTGAAGAGAAGGGTCTTCCTCACAAATCCTGGGCAAGACGGTGCTCATCTTATCCAAGTCAGATTTCGCCTGAGGCTGGATTGCCATGCTGAAATTCGCCTTCGGGAATTCGATACCTTGGAGTATCACAGGATGTTCACGGGCACAGAGGGTATCTCCGGTGATGGTTGGACCTAACTTCGCCACTGCCCCGATATCTCCAGCAGCAACCTGTGGCACTGTCTGTTGATTCTTGCCCAGCATGGTAAAGAGTTGGCCAATCCGTTCCATGCTGTTCCTATTGGCATTCCAAACCTGGGAATTACCGGAAATAACGCCCGAATAAACCCGAAAATAACTGAGCTTCCCTACATAGGGGTCTGCAGTGGTTTTGAAAACAAGAACCGCTAATGGTGATTCAGAATCAGGTTTGATCTCTTCTTGATTGCCGGTGGAAGGATTCTTAGCCACAATGGCACCATTTTCCTCGGGCGAAGGCAGGTAGGAGCAAATACCATTGAGAACTTGCCGGCTGCCGACGCCCTTCAAAGCAGAGCCAGCGAAAACAGGCACCAGCCTGCCAGCGATGGTAGACTTTCTTATGGCGGCAAAAATCTCCTCGTTGTTTATAGACTCGCCCCCCAGATACTTGTTGATGAGTTCATCATCAACCTCCACGGCAGCCTCCACTAATTTCTCACGACTGGCTTCTGCTTGTTCGCGGAGTGCCGAAGGTATTTCAGCTTCCTGTGAGTCTGCGCCAATATAAGCTTTCATAGTCACCAAATCTATGATGCCTTGAAAGTCTTTTTGTGAACCTATGGGTAGTTGAACAGGCACACATCTTGGTGACAACTTAGACTGAATTCCTTTCAAAATAGAGAGGAAATCGGCGTTGTCACGATCCATCTTATTGACAAATATCAAGCGGGGCAGATTCCTTTTTTCAGTATCACTCCACATTTGCTCTGTTCCAACCTCCACGCCCGAAGCAGCGCATATCACAATTATCGCTCCTTCGGCTACCCTCAGTCCTGATCTTGCCTCACCAATAAAATCAGCGTATCCCGGTGTGTCAATGATGTTCAGCTTCATCTCCTGCCACTGAACTGGCAGCAAGGACAGATTGATTCCCATACGACGTTCGACTTCGAGCGGGTCATAGTCTGAGGTAGTCGTGCCATCCGCAACGCTACCCAAACGCTGAATAGTGCCTGAAGTGAAGAGCATCAACTCGGCAAGTGAAGTTTTTCCGGCGCCCTGATGTGATAACAGGACAACATTTCGGATTGGCATGGCCCTCCATTATAATCCTTGTCCCTGAAGATAAGCAACCTCTGTGACAATACGAAGCCCAGTGCTATAATGTAATAGTCAGGCTCAGATGAAACTGAGTTACGAACAAGTAAGGCATATCGCTTGGCTTGCTCGCTTGGGGTTAAGCGATGAGGAGGTGGACAAGTTCAGCCTCCAGCTATCCAACATCCTCGAGAACTTCGAAATTCTCAAGGAAGTCGATACAGCCGACGTGCCGCCAGCGACCCACACAATTCCGCTACAAAATGTGATCAGGAAAGACGATGTAGCTGACTCATATCCGCAAGCTGAGATTCTATTGAATGCACCGAAACAAGAGGGAGATTGTTTTAGAGTTCAGGCAATACTAGAGTGAGCCAGTCAGTGAAATGATTAGTAACATAGTCATCGCCATCATAATTGGCTACGTGTTTGGCTCTTTTCCTGCAGCATATCTTGCCGGTCGTCTTAGAAAGGGAATAGACATCCGAGATGTGGGAAGCAGAAACATGGGCGCTATGAATGTCTTCTATCAAATCGGCCCGGCCGAGGCAACCTTGGTAACCCTAGCTGACCTGGGCAAAGGCATAGGAGCAATTCTTTTGGTGCGGTGGTTATTAGGCAAAGACTTGATTTCACCGTTTGATTTTCTTACCGGGCTTACCGCCACAGCTGCCATAATGGGTCATATCTTTCCCGTCTTTCTTAGGTTCCGTGGCGGCAAAGGGGCAGCTACCGCGATCGGAATTCTCATTTTCTTGATGCCCTGGGCCGTCCCGTTTCTCTTCGTCGTTTTCTTCATAGCTCTACTCATTACGCGTAATCCCACCTTCAGTTATAGCCTACTCCTTATCGTTTTCCCATTTGTTGCGGGGTTTATCTACGTGGACCACTATGAGCAGCCTTTGTCCTTAGTATTCTACTCCACAGGCTTGGGGATATTCCTGGCCATACAATACATCCCCAGGCTTAAGCAAATGCACACAAAAGCTGGCGGCGACTGGCGTAGAGTTATCAGGCGCCGCAGCCTCAAAGAAAGGCTCTAGTATGCCGGCGAACCAACTGCATCAGCTGACCATTCATGAAGCACACGAGCTTCTTAGACAAAGGAAAATTTCGTCAACAGAACTGACAAAATCTGTACTGAAACGTCTCGCTCAAATAGAAGGGAGAGTTCACGCCTGTGTCACCGTTGCCGAAGACATCGCTCTGCGAGAGGCAAAGAAAGTCGATGACTACATCAGAACTACTCCTGAGATTGCCCCTCTCACCGGCATTCCAACCTTGATAAAAGACGTCATATGCACCAAAGGAATAAGGACTACCTGCAGCTCAAAGATACTGGAAAACTTCGTTCCTCCCTACGATGCTACTGTAATAGAGAAACTGAAGGGGGAGAAGGCGGTAATAGTTGGGAAGGCGAATATGGATGAATTTGCCATGGGGTCTTCTACGGAACACTCCGCCTTTTTCCCCACCCGCAACCCCTGGGATTTGGCGCGGGTCCCCGGAGGTAGCAGCGGTGGCTCAGCAGCTGCCGTAGCTGCTGATGAGACTATCTACGCTCTGGGCTCTGACACTGGAGGCAGCGTCCGTCAACCAGCCGCACTTTGCAGCGTGGTGGGACTTAAGCCGACCTATGGTCGGGTGAGCCGCTTCGGTTTGGTCGCTTTTGCCAGCTCCCTTGACCAGATTGGGCCACTAACCAAGGACGTCACTGACTGCGCCCTAGTGATGAACGCCATCGCCGGTTACGACCCTAGAGACTCAACCTCGGTGCCCTATCCCGTCCCCGACTACACCGAGCGACTAGTTCCCGACATCAAAGGATTAAGGCTTGGTGTTCCCAGGGAATACTTCGTGGAAGGCATGCAGAACGAAGTGCGGGCAGGCGTGGAAGCAGCCATAGAGAAGCTACGTGAGCTCGGTGCTGAAATAGACTGGGAAGTCTCTCTACCTCATACCAAGTACGCTCTGGCTGTTTACTATATCCTTGCTCCGTCCGAAGCATCAGCGAATCTGGCTCGCTACGATGGGGTAAAATACGGCTTTTCCGAGCGGGACGCCAGCAACGTAATCGAGACAACGGAGAAAACACGGCAATTTGGCTTCGGAACCGAGGTCAAAAGGCGCATAATGCTCGGCACCTATGCTTTGTCCGCCGGTTATTACGACGCTTACTATCTCAAAGCACAGAAGGTGCGCACACTTATAAGCCAGGAATTTGACCAAGCTTTTGAAAAGTACGATGCCCTGGTCACCCCGACTTCGCCCATAGTGCCTTTCAAGCTGGGGGAAAGGTTAGAAGACCCAATACAGATGTATCTGAGCGACATCTGTACCTTGCCTGTAAACATAGCTGGAATACCAGCTATATCGATACCTGCCGGCTTCGCTGACAATTTACCTATCGGCATGCAAATCATGGGCAAACCTTTCAGCGAGGAAACACTGCTGCACATCGCCTTTGCCTACGAGCAGGCAACCGATTGGCACAAAAGAAAACCTCCGTTGTCATGAGAATAGTGCCGAACCCAGTCTAAAT
>JAOUDT010000108.1 GCA_029859145.1 Dehalococcoidia bacterium | reverse complement strand
TTCGTCAGGTTTGCCATGACCTTGCAGCAGCAGCCGCAGCAGTTGCATATGAATGCCTTGTTGCCCGCACTGTTTGTAGAGCAGTGAATGAGGCCGTCTTCCTCGGCTTTCAGGAGTATTTTCCTGGCTTCATCTTTTGAGATTTCCCGGCCGAGTCCATTGTCAATGTAGAAGTCCGCTGATGGCCCGAAGCTCATGCAGGCCTCCAGCAGCTTGTCACAGCCCTGGCCCAGCATTCTGGCTTCTTTGCGGCAAATGCAATCGGCAACAGCAAACCTGGTATGTGATTCGATAATCTGCGATACCTTTTCGTACGGCTGAATTTCAGTGCTTCCCTCTATCTCTTTCTCAACAGGGATAACGCGGAGTATGCCTAGTTTGCGATTTCGCTGCAAAGGTACCATCCCTTCCTCGAAGTACTTCTCGTACAGTTTGATGTTTTCCTGGGTGAGGTTATTCAGCTGGTACTCATAGATTCCGACTACCCAGGGTATCAGGAAGTAGTAGGGCTCCTCGTCGGGTGCCTTATAGCGCATTATTAACCCCTTCTTCGACATCCCGTGCAGGGTTTCTGCCAGTTCAGTCTTATCCTTCCCTGCCCTCTCTGCGATAGTCGCTACATTTTCAGGCGGCCAAGGTCTCAAGCGGAACATTATCTCGGCCTCATCGGGAGCAAAGAGATGCCGTAGTATCTCCAGCTCCACACCGCTTTCGGTTTTGGGGAATCCCTGGGGGAACATATCCAGTCTTTCGCGAAGTCTGTCATAAACGTCAGGCATAACAACCTCCTTTCAGGCTGAACTAGAACGAATTTAACCTCGAATTATACTCTTCTCCAGGAAAAAATGCGCCGCACTGGTGAGATAGGCAGAAGGCAAGCCCTGGCTCTGCGACCTGATGCCGAGAAGCTGATTCGCAGGGCGCTCCTGTGACCTCCAGGGCTCTATTCAGCTGTGATACACTCGGGCTATCAGGGGCAGGCAACGTTCATTCGGTCGCTGTCCCAGCAGTGCCAGTCGTCATCGCCGAATTTATTGAGGTCCTTGACGCGCCCGTCTCCGGTGGTGCTGCTCCACTCAATATATGTGTGGTTGTCCTCGCCCTTATTGTACAGGTCCCAGATGTGGTCGTAGGGAGTGCCTTTGGTGTACTGGGTGTCTATGTAGCCTCCGTTCTCGGGACCATCGGGGACTATGTTCGTATATCTGACAGCGTGTGTGCCTGCGGAGATATTGCGGGACCAGTCTATTCGCACCAAGTCCGTTGTGTTGGTCGGGCTCTTCTTGAGGATCCAGAAGCCTTCGGTTGCCGGGAGGTCGCATTCGCCGTAGTACCACAGGAAGTCCTCATATTCGCCTTCTTTCGATATGTTGATACTCCAGCGGATCCCTCCCGCGATAACCTCCGTAGTAAACTGTGCGTGCAGCTCAGCGGTGTATATGGAGCCACCGATGTTGACTGAATATGACCAGATCCATGAGCCATCGTCCTGCTGGAGCGGAATATTATGGAAGGACGCTCGAAATGCCGCTATCGGCACGGCAAGTCCGACTTTGATTATTGCACTCCAGAGTCCTACGGTGAACGCTGCATAGTTCCAGTTGGATTGATTGCCTGTTTCGAAACTGACTAGACTGCCTGTCTCGAAGTCCTCAAAGGGGATTACGAAAGTCTCTTCCGGGGGAATAATCGGCGCTCCGGATGCGCCACCGCAGCCATTGACGGTCAACACCAGGATAGCCGCAATGAGCAGCACGCGCGCCAGAGTTTTGCCTCTCAGTAGTTTCATAATATGTCCTCCTTTTCTACCTTCGTAGATTGCCCAGGTTGTAAGTTGAAACACACATACAAAGAGATGCTAGCATCTCGATGAAAGGCAGTCAACTGTTTGGTGGAGGTGTGTTGCACATCTCAAAATGGTCTTTACACTATGAAGTTCTTAAAGGTATTATAGAGATAGACAGCTACTACATTCATCTTCGCGATCAAAGGAGGGGAAATTGAGTAAGGCAAAGTCGGCAAAAAAGCAATTTGAGAAAGGGTTTTCCTGTGCTCCGGCGGTAGTCTCGACATACAGCGACCAATTTGGTATGGGAAAGGAATTAGCCTTGAAGATCTCCTGCGGTTTCGGGGGAGGAATAGGACGCATGGGCAGAACCTGCGGAGCGGTAACCGGGGCAGTAATGGTGATTGGGCTCAAGCACGGTCAGGCGGATACGGCCGATGAAGAATCCCGGCAGGAGACCCACAGGTTGGTGAAGGAGTTCATTAATAAGTTCACGGCACTTCATGGCTCCGTCGAGTGCAGAGAATTGATTGGTTACGATCTCAGTAATCCCCGCGAGCTCAGGGCGGCAAGAAAGAGTGGGGTCTTTGAAAGCAAGTGTGCAGGCTTTGTCTATGACGCGGCCTGTATCCTGGAGGATGTTCTTCATCTTTGATACTGAGCGACGTCAAGCTTAGTTCGGCAGCTTTGATTTCTATTGAGAACCACCCGGCCAGAAACCTTCAATCGAGCGACAGCCCTAGACAGCTTCGCCAGTGCTGGAACCTTTTAACGATGTTAGTCCAAAGCTACAGTACTTTGACGAAGAAGGAAGTCACTATAGCAGCCATGCGAGATTCGTATCCCGACCAGGAATGGTCTGCCCCTTCAATGATTTCACACTCCTTGGGGTCGGGCAGAGTCCGGCAGAATTCAAGGAGGTCAGTGCTGGTTACAAAATTATCTTTGCTGCCTAGCACCAGCAGCTTTGGCTTGTGACAATCCTTTAGGAAGCTAAAATCGAACATATCGAATGCAGGTGACACTGCCGCCAGCGCCCCAATTCGAGCGTGCTTGACTCCGACAGGAAAGGCGAAGCCAGCGCCAGCGGAATAGCCAGCGAGGCCCATTCTCTCGGAGTCAACTTCCTTTACCGTGCCCATGAAAGCAATGGCTGCCTCCACATCTTCCTGCTCACCTATTCCCTGGCCAAACTCGCCTTGACTGCCCCCTACTCCGCGAAAGTTAAATCTGAAGGAAACAAACGAGGATTGCGTCAGTGTCTCAGTGAGGGCATAGACGACGTTGTTGTCCATGCTGCCGCCGTAGAGGGGGTGAGGATGGCAGATTATCGCTGCCGGGAATGGGCGGTCACCTTCGGGTATAGCCAGTACTCCTTCGAGGACAAGCTCACCGGATCGAAAGTCCACTGTGGTCTCTTTCATTGTTCCTGTATAGACCTCCTTCCTATTTAACTATGACCTTAATCAATATGTCGCCGGGCAAGCCATCGCTTGTCTGAAGGGCATTCCTCAATTTCACCACGTCGCCTGTTTTTACCCCGGCAGGTATTTTCACTTCCAACCTCTTCCCTCTTCTCTTCAGTATCTTCTTCGCTCCCTGCAGAGCCTCTTTCCGGCTAATTGCCAGCTCGTAGCGAACATCCTGACGCCTGGCTCTGCGGGCCTGGCCAAATATTTCACCGAGATTGATTTCTTGTCCCGGGCGACCTTCAAATATAACTCCCCCGGGTCCACCGCCAAAGCTCCTAAAGGAGAAGGATGACCCTCTGCCTTTCAGGAAATCGCCGAATATATTGTCGAGGAAATCGAATCTCAGTCCAGCCCCACCAAAGTCTTTCATCATTTCCTCAAAAGTCGTCGCGGTATAAGGGCTGCCGAAGATATCGCCTATATTACCGACAGTGCCAAATTGGTCGTATTGCCTTCTTTTCTGAGGGTCACCCAGGACTCCGTAGGCCTCGTTTATCTCCTTGAATTTCTCGTTGGCCCATTTCTCTTTCCCGAGGTTGCGATCGGGATGGTATTGCATGGCCAGTTTCCGGTAGGCTTTCTTAATTTCTGCGTCCGAGGCGTCCCGCCGGACGCTCAAGACACCATAATAATCTTTAGCCATTTGTTCCGAGGCGATTGCCAGATTTTGGCATTTGCTGCTCCCCAATGGACGCAAAAATTATAGCAAAGTGCTGGAATTGACGCTGATTCGGAAATGGATGCGAACACAAGAGTGTTCGTTTTCATTCTGTGTTATGTCGAGCGGGGCAAATGACTGTCGAGATTCTTCGTCGTCAAGATAGACGTGGACTTCTCAGAATGACGTTGCCGGGTTCTCTGCGCCGAGGGTTTGACAAATAGGCGTTTCCCTGCTATATTGCGATGGTTTATTTCCGCTTCCAAACCAATAAAATCGGAGGTAGTCTATATGGTCATTATTGGCGAGAACATACATGTCATAGCTAAAGCAGTTTCGGTAGCAATAAGAGAGAGAGATGCTAAAGTAATCCGGGATTTGGCTAAAGCCCAGACTGAAGCCGGAGCCAATTACATTGACCTGAATGTTGGCCCTATGAAGAAAGACACCGAAGAGACCATGCAGTGGTTGGTCAACACAGTCCAGGAAGTCACCGACTTACCTTTGTCCATAGATACTATGAATCCGGTAGCTATGGAAGCTGGTTTGAAGCACTGCAAGAAGAGACCGTTGCTCAACTCTGCTTCGGGGAAGACTGACTCCAAACAGAACATGCTTCCTCTGGCCAAGAAATACAACTGCGCTGTGGTAGTCTCGGTGATGACGGACAAGGGAATGCCTCCGGATGCTGACTCCAAAATAGAGAGTATTATGGACACGGTGGCGTATGCTAATGAACTGGGGATTCCCAATGAAGATATCTGGGTTGACCCCATAATCCTGCCCGTGAGCACCGCCGGTGAGGGGCAGAGGTTTGCGGTAACAAATCTGGAATTCATCAAGATACTCGAGGATGTTTTGCCTGGC
>JAOUDT010000107.1 GCA_029859145.1 Dehalococcoidia bacterium | reverse complement strand
GCTGGGCTTCGCTCTGACAATAGCCTCGATTGCTGCCGCCAGGTTCTCCAACAGCTTGTCCTTGTCAAAACTGGTCTTGCCAATAGGCAAGTGGATAATAGCTGTTCTATCCAAACGAAATTCCGCCCGGCCTTTGCGGGCTTCACTTATGACCCGACCTAGGTCCTGAGGCTGCACCACAGTGCCAGACTTTGGGTTAGGCATTAGACCTCGCCGCCCTAAAATACGACCGAGCTTGGCTACCTTGGGCATCACGTCAGGGGTAGCTACAGACACATCAAATTCAAGCCACCCGTCTTCAATCTGCTTGACAAGTTCCTCCGCCCCTGCATAATCAGCACCTGCTTCTTGAGCCAACCTTACCCCCTCGCCCTGAGTGAACACGAGCACACGTGTCTTCTTCCCCAATCCGTTAGGTAATAGAATTACGCCACGCACCTGTTGGTCGGCACTGCGGGGATCAACTCCCATCCTCAAATGCAGCTCAACGGTCTCATCGAACTTGGCGTAGGAGGCCTTCTTGGCCAACTCAATTGCCTCTTCGGGCGCGTAGGTCCTCGACTTATCGGCCAGTTTGCTAGCTTCCTGATATTTCTTACCGCGTTTTGCCACTTGTCTTTACCTCAGAATTCTGCGAACTCACAAAAACCTCAATCTACTCTACATCGACTCCCATGCTCCGGGCTGTACCGGCGACAATTTTCGCTGCCTGATCAACATCAGTTGTATTGAGGTCCTTCATTTTGTTTCGCGCGATTTCATAAAGTTTGTCTTTGCTTATCTTGCCTATTTTCTCGGTTCCGGGATTACCGCTGCCCTTTTCTACTCCTAAAGCACGTCGCAATAAATCAGAAACAGGCGGCATCTTGGTCGTAAAGGTGAAGGAGCGATCTTCAAATACAGTTATCTCAGCAGGGATAATAAAACCTTCTTGAGAAGCCGTTCGTTCATTGTACTCCTTGCAGAAAGCCATGATATTGATGCCATGCTGCCCTAAAGCCGGCCCCACGGGCGGTGCTGGCGTAGCTTTACCTGCCTGTATTTGCAGCTTAATGATTGCCTTAACCTTCTTAGCCATTACCGCTTCTCTCTTTCATTTCGCTCTAAGTTTCCAGTCGAAATGCATCATATCTTTTCTATCCCGAGCAGGTCCAATTCTACGGGTGTCTCCCGGCCGAAGAGCGATAGCAAGACTATTGCCTTACCTTTGTTCAGATTAACTTGCTCCACTTTGCCGATGAAATCAATAAAAGGCCCGCTTGTTACCCGTACACTATCACCTTCCTTAAAAGTCATTTTGACTTCAGTAGGAGCTTCTTCCATACGTTGCAGGATAGCATTCGCTTCTTGTTGAGGCAAAGGAACAGGTCTGGTACCAGCGCTCACGAAGCCAGCAACCCCCGGCGTATTGCGTACTGTGTCCCAACTATGCTCATCTAGCTTCATATTCACCATGATATAACCCGGGAAGGCTTTCTTGGTCATCGTGTGTCGCTTTCCAGCTTTGATTTCAATCTCCTTAGTTGTGGGTATCACCACATCAAATATCTTGTCTCCCACATCCATATACTTGATACGCTGCTCCAAGTTCCTTCGGGCTTGCTCTTCGTGACCCGAAGACACGTACAATAAATACCATTCGCCATCAATCATTTATGCTAACCGCCTAAAAGCAAAAACAGTCTGGTAAAACCCAGGTCCAAAACACCCAAGATAAGCCCCAAGACAACAGCCACAGCCAGCACCAGAATACTCAACCTCAGAGCCTCTTGCCTTGTTGGCCAGTGTGCTTTCCGCAGCTCAGCTACCACATCAGCAAAGAACCTGAATCTCGATTTTTTTTCTGGAGCGGCCTTAGTAGCTGCCTTATTGGCGCGAGTTGTCATGAGTTACTTTGTTTCTTTGTGAACAGTATAGCCACGACAGTGAGGACAATACTTTTTCAACTCCAGCCGCTGCGAATCATTTTTCTTGTTCTTCGTCGTAGTGTATGTTCTTCGCGAGCACTGGTTGCAAGCTAGCTGGATAATTACGCGTAAATCGCCTTTCTTTTTAGCCACGTCTATTCAAGCATCTTCAAACGCGCAGGAGTCGATTTTCAGGCAATAATCTTGCTGATGACACCAGCCCCAACTGTCTTGCCGCCTTCCCTGATAGCAAAGCGTAAACCTTGTTCCATGGCCACAGGATAAATGGTCTTAATCTTCATGTGAGCCAGGCTATCACCGGGCATAGCCATCTCTACACCCTCGGGAAGACTTATTTCTCCCGTAACGTCCAGAGTTCTGATATAAAACTGGGGCTTATAACCATTGAAGAAAGGTGTGTGCCGGCCGCCTTCTTCCTTGGTCAAAATATATACCTCGACCTCGGCTTCCGTATGAGGCTTGACTGAGCCTGGCGCTGCTAGGACCTGACCCCGTTCTATATCATCCCGTTCCACGCCCCGCAATAGGAGTCCGATGGCATCGCCTGGCTCCGCCTCATTCATAGTCTTGTGGAACATTTCCAAGCTAGTCACTACCGTTTTCTTTGTCTCCTTTAGTCCTACTATCTCCACTTCGTCACCGGCCTTGACTACCCCACGTTCCACTCGGCCTGTAGGCACAGTACCCCGTCCCTTGATGCTGAATACATCTTCTACCGGCATCAAGAACGGTTTGTCCTTTGCTCTCTGTGGTAGGGGGATATACTCATCTATAGCATCCAACAATTTCCATATTGCTCCGCACCATTTGCAGTCTCTTTTGCCACAGCCGCACTCCAGAGACTTGAGAGCACTCACTCGCACAACCGGGACTTCATCCCCGGGGAACTTGTACTTCTTCAGCAGGTCTCTAACCTCCATCTCTACCAAATCCAACAACTCCGGGTCATCTACCAGGTCTACTTTATTGAGAGCCACCATTATGCGGGGAACTTCCACCTGTCGAGCTAGCAGGATGTGTTCCCTAGTTTGTGGCATAGGACCGTCATCAGCAGCGACCACCAATACAGCACCATCCATCTGAGCAGCCCCGGTTATCATGTTCTTGATGTAGTCGGCATGCCCGGGACAGTCAACATGGCAGTAATGGCGCTTATCAGTCTCATACTCGATATGGGAAATGGCAATCGTCAGCCCACGAGCTTTTTCTTCAGGAGCATTATCTATGGAATCAAAGGGGCGGAATTGTGTAGTACCTGCTTTAGATAATACCTGGGTCATAGCCGCAGTCAGTGTGGTTTTCCCATGGTCAACATGCCCTATGGTGCCCACATTCATATGCGGTTTAACACGCTCATAAACTTTCTTAGCCATTTTAGCCTCCTTCTATTTCAAAGCCCACAACCAGATTCGAACTGGTGACCCCCATCTTACCAAGATGGTGCTCTACCTGCTGAGCTATGTGGGCAAGTATGCATGAAATTATATTTTAAGTCAACTTGGGTCAACAGTCAACAGGATATGGACTTTCTATTTTAGAACGTTATGTACATGTCCAGGCAAATTAATGGAGGGATTGTAAAGGAAGGGTCTGTGAAAGTCAAGCAGGAGGTGTGAAAGATGGGGAGATTGGCTTAAACTGAGCCAGTTTGTCTTATCACATGCCACGCCGGAAGGTCAGACACTGCAAGCTCCTATGTTCCCCGGTATTGAGTTGAAGGGTAGCTAACACTATGTGGTTCTCAAACGGGGTTCAGATTGTCAAAACTTCAAAGGCCCGGATCTCAGATAGAATTGTGATGAGGCTATATATAGTAACCCTGATGGCGGTTATCTCCCGTTCTGACCTGGAACGAGGTTATTGACAAGTATTTTTGTCCAGATATAATGGAGTTTAGAGGTGTTATATTAGATATGGGAAACTTAAAAATAGGACTTCTCGGGGTAGGAGCTTTGGGGTTTATTGCAGGAATGGCGTTGGAGGACATGATTATCATGATTGGGTCTGTTCTTTTTACCTGCGGTGTCGCTCTTGCGCTTTTTGGGGCTGCCGAATAGGTAATAGTTGACTAGTTGGTTCTACGTTAGAGAAGTATTGACTTTGGAGTGGATGAGGTCTTTTCGGGATTGTACTGAGTTCATTAGTGATCAGGTGCTGCGACAGCTGCAGACCGTATTCTCACCAAGAACATACTGTGTCTGCCGAGCTATGTGGGTTTCCTACACTCTGTAAAGTGGAGGGGGTAGGATTCGAACCCACGCAGCCCGTAAGGGCGGCAGATTTACAGTCTGCTCCGATTAACCACTCCGGCACCCCTCCGTGACGCAAGTCTAACACAGAATATCTCCAAAAACATAGCCCAAGGGGGGAGTCGAACCCACCAACCTACCGATTACAAATCGGTTGCTCTACCATTGAGCTACTCGGGCAAACTCTAGCTACAATCGGGTCAATAGTATAGATAAGGGTGAATCCTCTGTCAATTCACAGACAACCGCGGGCAATCTCATGTTGCATTGCCCAGACCAATCATGCTACATTATACTGTTTTACTGATTGAGGTGATTTGAAGTTATAAACATGATAGAGAATGCTTTGCTGAAACAACTATTAGAGGCCGGTGCTCACTTCGGCCACCATACCAGCTACTGGCATCCCAAGGCCAAGAAATACATCTTTACCCAGCGCAATAGTATCCATATCATCGATTTGGAGCAGACAGTTACCATGCTGGAAAAGGCCTGTGCCTTTGTCCAGGACCTGGCGGCTCGAGGGCAAAATCTTCTTTTTGTCGGCACCAAGAAACAGGCTCAGCAGACCATAGAAGAAGAGGCTGTGAGATGCGGTATGAGCTATGTTAATCAAAGATGGCTAGGCGGTATGCTAACAAATTTCGCCATCATACAAGCTCGG
>JAOUDT010000106.1 GCA_029859145.1 Dehalococcoidia bacterium | reverse complement strand
ACTTGAGTTTAGTAGGTGCACAATCGCCTGACGTTTAGCCATCGAGATATGAAAATCCGTGCGGTCATAGTAGTGGGGGCCCACTTTGCTGTAAAGGTAATCAACAAGCTGAGATGGCGTCTTTTTTGTCTTTGCCATGAAGTCAAGAAAGTAAAGGCCAGCAAGTATGGCATCCCTCTCCGGGACATGACCACGGAAGCCATAGCCGCCGCTTTCTTCCCCACCGATGATAGCCTTTTTCTTCATCATCAGAGGAGCGACATATTTGAAGCCCACCGGGGTTTCATAGACGGGTACATCAAAGAGCTTCCCCAGCCGAGAAAGCATCATGGTGGAAGTGAGCGTCCTCACCATGGCACCACGTTCACCACGGACTTCGAGGAGATAGAGGCAAAGCAAGGCAAAAACTTGATGCTGTGTAAGGAATTGTCCCCTCTCGTCTACAATGCCAATTCGGTCGGCGTCCCCATCGGTAGCCAAGCCCACGTCAGCTTTCCGCCTAACGACCAACCGGGAAAGCTTGGTCAAGTTTCTGGCAATCGGCTCCGGCTGAATTTGGGGGAATGAAGGATTTCTTTCAGCGTTAATTTCGGTGACTTTCAGGTTATCGCCTTGAAGGATTGTCTTGAAATAGCCAATACCAGCACCGTACATGGGGTCGACTATGATATTCAATTTCTGTCGGCGTAATCTTTCCATATCCACAAAGCGACCAAGATGCTCAAAATAAGCGGGGGAGGGATCCACATAATCAACAACTCCTTTCTTGAGAGCTTTATCCAGAGCGTGCCTTTTCACGCTCACTTCGCGGCGGGCCAGGGAAGCAATATTCTCTTCTATTCGAGACGTGATCTCCTCCGGAGCACTGGCACCATCCTTAGATTTGTACTTGAATCCGTTCCACGAACCAGGGTTGTGGCTGGCAGTTATCACAACGGCGCCCGCGGACTTTGTGGCTGGCACGGCAAAGCTCACCACCGGAGTAGGGGCCGGCCGAAGACAGAGATGGACTTTGATATCGTTGCCGGCCATCACTTCAGCTGCAGCAGCAGCAAAATCCTCAGAGGCGAAGCGGGTATCATAGCCAATTACCAGACCTCGTTTCTCGAGTCTGTCCTGCTTGAGATAATCTGCTACGGCCTGAGCACAGATGCGCACATTATCGAAGGTGAAATCCTCGGCGATAATCCCCCGCCACCCATCAGTGCCGAATTTGATCGGATTAGCCATAACCGTCCATTCTCTCAAGTGTGCTCATGGCCACAGCAATCTGGGGGGATTTCAGGTTCCTATCGGAGTCCCGCGTCAGTTCCAGGCCAACAACACCCATAGTTCGCCAGATACAACCACATCTCAGGTGTGTGCCCGCTCCACATGCGAGTTTGGCTGAACCACACCTATGCCACAGCAGACTTGGACTGAGAGTATATCGCTAAGCTCTCCACAGGCCCTGCGACCATTGCAGGAGATTTACCACCGGATCGATGAGCAGTTCCCTGACAACTGTACGGAGAAAACCGTTCCCTGCGATGAAGTCTGCTATTGGAGGACTCACTTTGTAGTAAGCCTCTACAAATCGCGAACCCAGTGGATTCTTCAGCAATACCTGGTCTCGGAAATCGCGCAATACGTTTAGCTCAGCGGCTGTTTCTGTGCCGTACGCCGCGGTCGCAATAAAGCAGAAGCCCGTCACTGGCCAGAAGCCAATGTCGTCGAACCGCACTTCAGCCCCCCCGCTCCAACCAGTTCCCAAAAGACGGATTCTTAGACACGTTGTCCCGACGGGCGCTAGTATCGTAGCAGTCCTCTGTACGTAGATATCATTCGTGTCATTGGCGGATAACTCTGTTGTCGGGCTAACTTGGGTCCCATTCTTTCCCGTCCAGAAATCAAAAGCAATGACACCGGTAACGTTGCCGAAAGCATAAATCCAACCCCAGGCATCGTATGATATGGGCAGGGTGATATTTCCAAGACACAACCACTGAGTAAACGTATCACTGCTCCCCGTGATCCGGGCAGTCCAATTGCCTGCATAGATCGCGCCGGTATCTATGCGGGAAGCATTTCCAGTCAAGTTCCAAGAGGTCGGAACTCCCCCTGCTCCCTCCTCAAAGCCTTGATTCACCACCCATCCCCCAGCACCTACGTAGCCGGACGGCAAGAAGGCCCAAATCCCCGCCACAACGAGCAAAGTTGCCAACATAACCCTGATTCGTCTATTCATATTTCCACCCCCTCTGGGAACAGATTAGTTTCGCCAGAATTTTGGCTCCTATCACGGTATTTGATTATATCATACCCTCCGCTGCTAGGATTTTTCAAGATTTTGTTCGAGACCTGTAAAAGGTTGGCCAACTGGGCAATCGTAGCTAAGTCTTAATCTGAAGTCGCTCTCTAGTATCAAGCTGATAAACTGGAGAATCGTTGAGGTGGTTCTTGGGGAGAATCTATCAGTCACCGAGGACAAAACCCGCGTAGTAGCTCTAACAACTGAATAGTGGAAGGAAGGAAAATTACAAACACAGCACGATAGACTTTTCAGTCTATCGACCGACCTGGGAATCATCAAGCTTCTGCCTATGACTCCTTAGAAAGGAGGTGATTCAGCCACACGTTCCCGTACGGCTGCCTTGTTACGACTTCGTCACAGTTACCAACCCCACCTTAGGCGACTGCTCCCCGACAAGTCGGGTTAGCCCATCGACTTCAGGTGTTGCCAGCTCCCATGGCGTGACGGGCGGTGTGTACAAGGTCCGAGAACGTATTCACCGCAGTATAGCTGACCTGCGGTTACTAGCAACTCCGACTTCATGCAGGCGATTTCAGCCTGCAATCCGAACTAAGGATGATTTTCCGGGATTAGCTCCGGATCGCTCCTTGGCAACCCTTTGTATCATCCATTGTAGCGTGTGTGTGGCCCAGGACATAAAGGCCGTGCTGACTTGACGTCATCCTTTCCTTCCTCCTTGCTGTACAAGGCAGTCTCCTATGAGAATTTAACATAGGACAAGGGTTGCGCTCGTTGCGGGACTTAACCCAACACCTCACGGCACGAGCTGACGACAGCCATGCAGCACCTGTGGCAGCTCCTGACTGGATACAGGTCGTCTTCCTTTCGGTTTCCTACTTCTGCCATGTCAAGTCCTGGTAAGGTTCTTCGTGTAGCATCGAATTAAACCACACGCTCCGCTGCTTGTGCGGACCCCCGTCAATTCCTTTGAGTTTCAGCCTTGCGGCCGTACTCCCCAGGCGGGACACTTAAAGCGTTAGCTTCGACACAGAAAGGGTCGATACCTCCTATATCTAGTGTCCACCGTTTAGGGCGTGGACTACGCGGGTATCTAATCCGCTTCGCTTCCCACGCTTTCGAGCCTCAGCGTCAGAAACAGCCTGGGAAACCGCCTTCGCCACTGGTGTTCTCCCCAATATCTACGCATTTCACCGCTACACCGGGGATTCCATTTCCCTCTGCTGCTCTCAAGTCCCCCAGTATCAAATGGCGCCTTCTGATTGAGTCAGAAGATTTCACATTCGACTTGAGGAACCGCCTACGCTCCCTTTACGCCCAGTAAATCCGAATAACGTTTGCCTCCTACGTCTTACCGCGGCTGCTGGCACGTAGTTGGCCGAGGCTTATTCCTTGGGTACCGTCGAGATTCTTCCCCAAGAAAAGAGGTTTACAACCCGAAGGCCTTATTCCCTCACGCGGTGTCGCTGGGTCAAGCTTTCGCTCATTGCCCAAAATTCCTTGCTGCTGCCTCCCGTAGGAGTTGGGGCCGTGTCTCAGTCCCCATCTGGCTGACCATCCTCTCAGACCAGCTACTGATCATCGCCTTGGTAAGCCGTTACCCCACCAACTAGCTAATCAGACGCAAGCCCCTCTTGGAGCGCCCGAAAGCTTTAGTAACGAAGCTCGCGCTTCGTTACCACATGGGACATTAGCTCGCCTTTCGGCAGGTTATTTCCCACTCCAAGGCGGGTTACTTACGTGTTACTCAGCCGTTTGCCACTAGGTTACAATCCGAAAACCATAACCCCGTTCGACTTGCATGCATAAGGCGCACCGCCAACGTTTATTCTGAGCCAGGATCAAGCTCTCCACTAAAAACCTTCCTTCCACTATTCAATTGTTAAAGTACCAGCACGCCAATATTCTACAAGAGTGCTTCCTCCGCTGTCAACTTTTTCCCTAGGCCCGAAGGCAAAACAGAATAATACGCTAGTCTCCGTGCTAAAGCAAGTTTGACATCAAGGAGATTTTCCATTATATTTCGGAGTGAATTCATTTCGGGGCCCCGTGGTGTAGCGGTTTAACATGCCACCCTGTCACGGTGGAGATCAGGGGTTCAAATCCCCTCGGGGTCGCTTCTCCTGTCTGCAGCTACACAAGTCATACCTCTCACTCAACATAGAGTCTCAATGCGACTACCTGCCGCTGATCACGTCGCGGAAGGCCTTATCCATTGCCGGTGCGATTCATAACTCCTGTTCAGATGGCCATCCTGCCCAAATAAATCAGTACGATGACGATGATGAGTAAAGGCCAGTACAAAGCGGGGACCGGCCCCCACCACTGTTTGTGCCACCAGATTCTTCCCTTGCGGAAGTTCCTAATGCCATACTGTGGATTTAGAACAAACCAGAGAAAGTCTTCCAGAAAGACCATACCTACGTAGAAGCCCAACAACAGACTCTCCAACCGCCAGCTCCATGGAACGAAAAACAACGGCAGATGAATTATGGCAATCAGGAAGAGCATCATGAAGAAATGGTAGCCGGTTATCGGACGCCCGCCCGCCAATCTGACAAGCCATCCCTTTTCAATCCGCCAGCACGGTAACTTGGCCGCCCAGCCATCCTTGCCTTCGATTTGAATTTCCCAGA
>JAOUDT010000105.1 GCA_029859145.1 Dehalococcoidia bacterium | reverse complement strand
ACTCAAATCGTATTTGTTCAAGTCAGGATATTCGAGAATCTGGATATACATAGTAGGAACTGCTGCCAGTTGGGTGACCCGGAATGTCTGGATGGCTTTCAATGCCTCTTCGACATTCCACCACCGCAGAAGAATTGTCTTTCCGCCCACAAAGTTGCCGGTGTTAGCGAAGGCAATACCGTAAGAGTGTGACAGGGGGAGCACTCCCAAGCTGACCATTGCTCGGTTCACACCGGAAACGCGCTGATTGACCTCGTTGAGTTGGAGTGTCTTGGGATTAAGCACGCGGCTTTGCACTTGCAGGGTCAGGGAACGGTGGACCAGAACGTATTCGTAGAAGAACAAGGCGTTGATATAGAGTGAGTAATGTGTGTGCATCACACCTTTAGGCGGTCCTGTGGTGCCGGCAGTGTATATGAGAGCGGCAACATCATTGTTATCAGTCTGTTCAATGTTCAGTTCTGCAGAACTAGTTGACATAACATCACGATATGAAATAGTTCCGGGAACGTCATCGCGGTCCGTGAGGACTATATGTTGCAGGCTGGGAGTTTGCTTTTGCGCCTCCAGCACACGGCCCACGAAATCCGAACTGGTGATGATGGCTTTGGCTCCGCTGTCGCGATATATGTAGGCGGCCTGGTCGGGCCTGAGCAGGGGATTTAGCGGGACTACGACAGCGCCTATCTTGTATATGGCGGGAAAAGCAGAAAGCAGCTCCGGACTGTTAGGCATTTGTGTAGCCACCCGGTCTCCCTTATGTATGCCAAGTCCCTTGAGTACATTGCCCAATAAGTTGGCCTTATGATTTGTCTCGACGTTTGTGTACCATCTCCCTTCGAAATAAAGGACTTCATATTCGCCGAACCTTTTGACGTTATCTTCGATTCCGCTGCCAATGTTCATGGTACGTCGCTCTCCATTTGCCATTCAGTTCTTGTTCGCCGATGTGCTGGAACGTGAGTAAGATTCAGCCCAAATCACCTCTGAATTGACAACACAATTCTGTCAAAGCCCTGGGGAGTTGGCAAGACCCAGTCACCTTGTCGCCGTTTTGGTTATCATAAGCCAAATAGTGAAATTCCGCCAAGGCGACAGTTACCAAGCAATCTCACTGTCGAGTAATCGTCAACGCTACCAAGGATTGACATTGGGCGGGTTTTGTGCCATAGTCTGGTGTTCCAATAAGCTTGCGTCAGGAGGTCAGTCAATGGTCGGCATAAAGTCTTACGGAGCTTATATCCCGCGGTATCGAATGAATCACAATACACTCTTCATGGCTGTTGCGTTTTTGGGGTCGTTCCCAGCGCCCGGTGAGAATGCAGTTGCCAATCATGACGAAGATGCTCTCACCATGGCGGTAGCCGCAGGCATCGATTGCCTAAGCGGCTTGAAACGAGAAGTAGTTGATGGCCTGTATCTGGCTACCACCAGTCAGCCTTATATGGTGAGGCAGAATTCAGCACTTGTAGCTACCGCTCTTGATTTGCCGTCTG
Organism: Dehalococcoidia bacterium; assembly: GCA_029859145.1. GTDB lineage: Bacteria > Chloroflexota > Dehalococcoidia > GIF9 > AB-539-J10 > RBG-13-51-36. The sequence continues at coordinate 3,475 of JAOUDT010000105.1, read as the reverse complement.
ATATAAGAACCGCTGATTTCATAGGCTCCGCGAAATCTGGGACCACGGCACTACTTTCCGCCCTCGATACGGCAAAAGGAGAGACGTCAAGCAATATTCTTGTCTGTGCTTCCGATTCCCGGCTGAGCAAACCGGGCAGTCCTCAAGAGTCTCTCTATGGTGATGGCGCAGCGTCGCTTCTTGTTGGCGGTGATGACGTGATTGCCACTTTTGAGGGTGCGTATTCTGTTTCCTACGATTTCCCGGATCGATGGAGGGCAAGTGGAGAGAAATTTGAACATGCCTGGGAAGACAGATTCATTCGCGATTCTGGTTATAGTCAATTCATCACGGAGACAATCTCCGGCCTATTGAAGAAGTACAGCCTGAACATCAAGGACTTTGCCAAGATAGTGTACCCGGGTCTGTATGCACGCGAGCATGGGGCCATAGCCAAGAGGTTAGGTGCTGACCCTGGTCAGCTTCAGGATACATTACTTAGCACAGTGGGTGATACTGGCTCAGCTTCGCCTTTAATGATGCTGGTGGCGGCACTGGAAGATGCCAGGCCGGGCGACAAAATACTGGTCGCCAGCTTCGGAAACGGTGGCGACGCAATGTTTTTCCAGGTCACTGAGAAGATAAAGAATGTAGCTAATAAGAGGGCAGTGAAGAAACACCTCGCTTCCAAGAAAGACCTTGCCAGCTATGAAAAGTACCTGGCCTTCAGAAACCTGGCGCCGATGGACCTGGGCATGCGTGGCGAGATAAGCATCAAGACACCGATGTCGGCGTTGTACAGGGAGAGGAAAGTAATTCTGTCTCTTCGCGGCTCGAAGTGCAAGAAGTGCGGCACGCCGCAATATCCGTATCAAAGAGTGTGTGTAAATCCTGACTGCGGAGCCATCGACCAGATGGAAGATTACCGCTTCTCGGATAAGAAAGGCGTCGTATTTACTTATACCGGTGATAATCTGGCCGCTAGCATTGACCCGCCTTCGGTATATGGCCTGGTGGACTTTGACGGTGGTGGCAGGTTCTGGTTTGACTTTGCGGACTGCGACCTGGATTCCGTTAAAGTAGGCATGCCGGTGGAAATGACCTTCCGCAGACGATATGTTGATGAGCCAAGTGGTGTGCATGGTTATTCGTGGAAGGCAGCGCCGATACGTGCCTGACCCCGGTAAACGATAACAGAATTTACGGAGGGAGCAAAAATGGCAGAAGGTATTAAAGACAAAGTTGCTATCATAGGGATGGGTTGCACCAAATTTGGAGAGCTATGGGACAAGAGTGCCGAAGACCTCATGGTGGATGCTTTTAAGGAATGTATCGAGGATGCGGGTATAGAAAAGAAGGACATTAATGCAGCCTGGTTTGGCGTGCACTTTGAAGAACAAAGTGTAGGAAAAGGGGCTACATCCCTGGCTCTAGCATTGAAGTTGCCCTTTATTCCCGTCACCAGGACGGAGAATTTCTGTGCCACTGCCACGGAAGCTTTCAGGGGGGCGTGCTACGGTGTAGCTTCAGGCGCTTATGACGTTGCCCTGGCTTTGGGTGTCGAAAAGCTCAAAGATACGGGATACGGAGGGCTTCCCGGCGGCCCCAGTCTTATGGGGACAAAGAATGCACTGGTTATGCCCAAATTGACTGCCCCTGGAGCCTTTGCCATGTTGGCGACCAGATACTTTGCAGTCTATGGCCTTAAGCCGGAGGAAGGCAAAAGTATGCTGGCCAAAGTGTCGGTCAAAAGCCACTATAACGGAGCCCGGAACCCGAAGGCGCATTTGCGCCGCGAGGTGACTGAGGAACAGATAGTAAATGCCCCTATCATAGCCTGGCCATTGGGGCTTTTCGATTGCTGCGGAGTTAGTGACGGGTCGGCGGCCGCCATTGTTACCAGAGCCGACATGGCCAAGAAGTTTCGGCCGGACCCGGTATACGTTAAGGCACTGCAGGTCGCTTTAAGTTCAGGCGAAGAATTAATGTATACCAAATGGGACGGGGCTCATGTTGAGACCACTACCCGTGGTGCCAAACTGGCCTACAAAGAAGCCGGGGTGAAGAATCCTCGTGAAGAAATAAGCATGGCTGAGGTGCACGACTGCTTCTCCATAACTGAGGCAGTGACTATGGAAGATTTGCAGTTCAGCCCACGGGGAAAGGTCAAGGAAGACATCGAGGCTGGCCGGTTCAACCATGACGGCCCGCAGCCTGTTCAGCCTGACGGTGGATTGAAGTGCTTCGGGCATCCTATTGGGGCATCTGGTCTGAGGATGATATATGAGATGTACAAACAATTGCAGGGCAAAGTCCAGCTGCCGGAACGACAGATCAAGAATCCCAAGCTGGGGCTAACCCACAATCTGGGCGGTTTTCCACCCATGAACATCGTTAGTATCGCTATCGTGGGATCGTAGAAAAAACTGAATCTGGGAGGCTAGCTATGGCTAATGGTAGTCTGATTACAGATGAGATGCGTAAACTCATAGGTGTGACTCTGGACACTATCATTTTCAAGGTCGAGGAAGGAGCCATCCAGAGGTATGCACAGGCTATAGGTGATCCCAACCCTATATATAATGACCCGGATTCTGCCAGAAAAACCAAGTATGGACGGCTGTTAGCCCCGCCTGGCTTCACTGGCTGGCCGGTCAAAGCTGGGCGCCCGACGGAAAAACTATTTGCGTTTCTGACAAAAGCCGGAGCACCTCCCAGGATCCTCGATGGAGGCGTTGAGTTCGAATTCATTGAACACATCGGTGCTGGCGATGTATTGACTGCCACGACGAAGATTGCCAAGGTGGCCGAACGTGAAACCAGACTGGGGAAGACCATGTTCACCACAGCAGAGGTCACCTATGTGAATCAAAAGGGCAAAGTGGCGCTCAGAAGCTGGGCGACGATAATCCAGTTCTAGTTTTTGAACTGCTTTGTTTTTGGAGGAAAGATGGCTAAACAGATTTGCTACGAGGACGTTGAAGTAGGCGGTGAGGTAACGCCACTGGCTAAGATTGCCACAACTCGCATGTTGGTCCAATGGGCGGGCGCATCGGGGGATTTTAACCCATTGCATTATGACGAAGATTTCGCTAAGGCCATGGGCGTGGGTGCCCCTATTGTACACGGGGCACTTAAGCGCGCCTGGTTGGGACATTTGATGACTGATTGGATTGGAGAGGAGGGTAAACTCAGGAAATTGTCCTGCCAGTACCGCGGCATGGATTATCCCCGGAAGATGATGACGATGGAGGAGCCTCGTGACGGCGAAACCTGGTGGTGCAGAGGCAAGGTGACCAAGAAATATGAAGAAGGTGGCGAGCACCTTGTTGAGTGCGAGATTTGGGTGGAAAACGGGAAGGGAGAGAAAACAACGCCTGGCTCAGCCCTAGTCGCTTTGCCCACGCGAAAGAAGAAATAAGCGGGAGCATTGGTTCTGATAGCTATTCAGAGGGGGTCTCCCGATAACCCGGAATCGAGCCCGAGTTGCAGAGAA
>JAOUDT010000104.1 GCA_029859145.1 Dehalococcoidia bacterium | reverse complement strand
GCCCACCGGCCAAACGCTTAACTCCTCCTGCCAGTTTTGCCAATCCCGGTTGGTGATAAACAGTGCGATCGGGCTGCCTGTGGTCAGCCCATATCGAACGCCGGCTATGATTTCCACCTTATCATCTTCAATCTTCATGCGGGGACCCCGCCCGTAGCCCTGCTGGCGGCGCTTAAGTTCTCTAGTGATGTAGCGTTCTTCCAAACGAAGGTCAGCTACCATCCCTTCAGATATGGCCACCAAGCCCTTTCCATGGGATTCTCCGGCGGTAAGAAAACGAAATTGTCCCACTGCATTAACCCCCAAAAGTACTGGGCTTCTTTGAGTAACCCGATGAACTCAACCGTGGATTCAACCGGGTACCCAAGAATATTAATATCTTCTGAATTTAACTAGCTTTGATACAGGAATAAGGGCTGTGGATAGTTATGGTTTAGGATTTCCAGCAGAACCGTATCTTCTGCACTCAGGCCGGATATCCTGGCCTTTATGGCATCGACAAGTCCCAACAGCGACCATAGCGTCAGTCTGGGCGGTTTGTAGTATTCCACCAGCGCAGTTTCGATGCCAGCCAGTTGGAGCGCCAGATCTATGGCTGTATCCAGGTCACCCAGTTCATCAACCAAACCCAACTCTTTGGCTTTGGTACCACTATAAAGCTGACCTGTAGCCAGTTCTCTGACTGCTTCTTCGCTGAGTCCTCTCCGTTCAGCCACCACATCAATAAACTGCTCATAATACTCGTCAACCATTTCCTGCATGATTTCCTCTTCTTCCGGCGTCAATTCTCTAAATCCCCAGTACATGTCCTTATACTTGCCACCCTTGAAGATTTCTACCTCAATACCTAGCTTCTCCAGGAGTCCCTTGATGTTCACTGCGGAAGAAATAACCCCGATGCTCCCCGTCTGCGTGGTTGGCAAAGCAACAATCTTGTCCGCTGGAGTTGAAATATAGTAGCCACCTGACGCAGCCGTGCCTCCCATACTCACCACAATCGTTTTTGTCTCTTTAGTTCTTTCTATCTCCAACAAGATTTCCTGGCACGGCTCTATCTCACCACCAGAGCTGTCGATCCGGAAAACGATCGCCTTGACCGCCTTGTCGCTCTCCGCTTTAGCCAGGTAATTCCTTACCAGTCCCGGCGTAATGGTTGAGCCAGAGGACGACGCGGAATCCCCGGTGGTAATGCTCCCGGTCAGCGGGACCACAACAATCTTGTCCATTGTCTGGCTCGGAAGCAACAGAACCGGAATCAGTATGGCAGCAACTACTGCCAAAACACACAAAGCGACAATGATTGCCTTTCGTTTCACTATCTTCCTCCTGTCAACATTTCCCTGGCCCTTTCAAACATTATGTCGACTGGCGCCTCTTTACCTATCCATAGCTTGAAGGAAGCTGCTCCCTGATATACTAACATAGGCAGGCCACCAAGTATATTGGCTCCCGCTTTCTGTGCCAGCTTTAGCAACGGTGTCATCAAGGGGTTATATACCACATCACAAACCAAGACATCCTTGGGAATAACCTCAAAGCTCAAACCTGACTGTCCCTCTTGGGCACTGTCCTTCATTCCTATGGTGGTGCAGTGAACTATCAAAGCGCACTTTTCAAGAGTCTTGGCTGAACTCAGCTCCTGCCACTGAAAAGCGCTGATATTTGCCCCCCGATCCTTCGGCTTAGCTACAGCCTGTTTGACATATCTGGCCAAGTCTTCAGCCAATCCACTAGCCCGCTCAAAGATACCGTCGGTAATGGCTAGTGAAGCCACCTTATTGCGCACCAAGACAAGGCCCACTGCCCTGGCCACACCGCCGGCGCCCAACATGACTACCCTCTTCCCTTCAGGATTGAAGTGTCCTTCCCTGTCTAACGCTTCCATGAAACCATAGGCATCGGTATTGAAACCCACAAGTCTATCACCCGTTTTTACTATAGTGTTGACGGCACCGATCCGACTCGCCAGGTCATCAACTTCATCCAACAGCGGTAGGACCGCCTCTTTGTAGGGCACAGTCACATTAGCTCCAATATTCTGAGCTTTTATCAAATTCTTCACTATGTCTGGAAGCTCGGCTGGGGTTGTCTCCCAAGCCTCATAGCGAATATCAAGCTGGTAATAGTCCAGAGCCGCCTGCTGGAAATAAGGGGAAACAGAGTGCCTAAGAGGATAACCGATAAGGCCTATGTATCTGGGCATCGCCTAGGACTCCTCGTCGTTGTCCAAATGCTGGCTATCCAGAAAACCCTGGAGGATAAAAGCTGCCGCTATGGCATCCACCTCGGCTTTGATACCACGGTTGCGATTTCTGGCTCCTTTCTTCGCTTTGGAACGCGGGCTATTTCCTTGGCCACCGCCTTTTGTCTTCAAACGCTCGGCGGCTTTGGTAGAAAGTCGTTCGTCCCATAGCTGTACGTCGAAATCGTCAAGATTGCTTTTCTTTGCCTGCCCCGACAATTTATCAGCGAAAGCCGTCACTTTATTAGCTTGTTTCCCCAAGTCACCGCTTAGCCGGCGAGGCAAGCCAACTACAACACGCCCCACGTTGTGCTGCCCCACAAGCGCGAGAATTTCCTTTATCAGGGCACTTTCGTCTCTACTAGCAAGGACAGTCAGCGGAGTAGCCAAAATCTCCCGCGGATCACTTATGGCCACCCCCGTTCTCGTATCCCCAACATCTAGCCCCAAGATACGCATCTCACCCTCGTCACCAATCTAATCAAAGATTTCACATCGAAAGTCAAAAGCCGCTTTCCAGCTTTACCATTTGTCATTTCTTCTCTCATCTCTTGATTTCCCAAATTCCTTCAGCGCGAAGAGATTCGGCTGGCAATAATACCTTTGGCTGACTTCAAAGCTTCCTCAATCTTACTCGCATCCTTACCACCGGCTTGAGCCATGACGGCCTTGCCACCACCGCCTCCGCCAGTGATTCTGGCTACCTCGTTGATGATGTCGCCAGCATGAAGTCCCCTAGCCACCAAGTCAGGAGTCACCATAGCCAAGAAGCTGAGCCTACCCCCGTAGACTGTAGCCAAGACAACCACAGCGCTCCCGAGCCTGTCTCTCAATATATCGCCCATTTCCCTGAGGATAGGCATGGTCAATGCTGGCACCCTGGCAGCTAGAACCGTCACCCCACTCACCTGCTCGGCCTGAGAGGGCAAATCCTCTACTACTTTGCGCGACAGTTCTCTCTCTAGCGAAAGTCCCTTCCTACGTTCGGCTTCCAGCTCGCCAATCAATACTTTCACCTTGTCTGGGACTTCTTCGAGTGAGCTTTCCACTTCCCTGGCTATGTGCCGCAACACAGCCGACCGAGATTCAATTACAGACTCTGCTTCTCTTCCCGTTATGGCTTCAATACGATGCAGCCCTGTGCCGATGCTGCTTTCACTGGTTATCACAAATATGCCAAGCTCCCCGGTTGACTTGACGTGAGTGCCGCCGCACAGCTCGTTGCTTATCGCTGGCTCCCCGATTGTCAACATCCGAACTTCTTCTCCATACTTTTCTTCAAATAGAGCGATAGCCCCAGCAGCGAGAGCCTCCGCACAAGGAAGTGTCTTTGCCTTCACTTTCAAGTTCTGGCGTATCCATTCGTTAACCTGTCTCTGAATTTTCCCGAGTTCTTCCTCTGAGATCGCAGGCAGGTGGGAGAAGTCAAATCTAAACCTGTCAGGCCCCACCAATGAGCCTTTTTGTTCAATATCTCTACTTACTATCTGTCTTAAAGCAGCCTGAAGAAGGTGGGTCGCAGTGTGATTGCGAGCGATATCCAGGCGGCGGGGGACGTCAACTCCAGCTTCAACTTCATCGCCCTTGGATATGCTGCCCTCGACCACTTTTCCCCTATGCACCATAATATCAGGACTGCCTCTGAAGGTATTGGTGACCGCCACCTTTCCTTTCTGGCTGCTGATCTCACCGGTGTCGCCTACTTGCCCACCCATCTCACCATAGAACGGAGTCTTGTCCAGTATCACATCAACTTCGCTACCTTCACCCACACTCGGCACGGAGCTTTCATTAGCTATCAAATCCCGGACCTTTGACCTAGAGCTGTTTTTCTGATAGCCGACAAAGCCTGTTGGCTTAGATATGACTGTAGCCTTGACCTTCAGCTCGCCTTTACCTCTCATTTGAGCACTGCCCGTAGCAGTCCTTCGGCTTGCTCTGGCCCTCTCCTTCTGCTTCTCCATCTCAGTCTGGAAACCTTCCCAGTCTGTAGAGAGCCCGTTTTCCCGGGCAATCTCTGCGGTCAGCTCCGGTGGAAAACCATAAGTATCGTAAAGCCTGAATACTTCCTCGCTTGTCAGCCCTGCTCTTCCCTGAACTGAAGCTTCGCCAATGAACCTTTCCACCAGGCCGAGGCCGGTATCCAGACTGGCAATGAATTTCTCTTGCTCGGCTTTGACCAAACTCGTAATTCGGCTGTGTTTGGCAACGAGCTCAGGATATATGTGACCCATTGTATTAACGGCTACGTCAGCCATTTCATTAAGAAAAGGGCCAGTCAGTCCCAATTTCTTGCCGAACAGCGAAGCCCGTCTCAATATGCGCCGCAGGACATACCCTCGACCTTCGTTGGAGGGGATTACGCCATCGGTGATGAGAAAGGCAATGCCACGTGAGTGTTCAGCCACAATTCTAATGGCCCGGTCGATTTTCTCATCCTGACCGTAGTTTTTCCCGGATAGGTGGCAAATCCGGTCTATCAAAGGGAAAAACAAATCTGTTTCATAAGGGGAGGGCTTGCCCTGGATAGCAGCTAGAGTCCTCTCCAGTCCCATGCCTGTATCGATGTTTGGTTTCGGCAACGCGGTGCGTCGTCCGTCTGGGTCTTGATTGTATTGGGTGAATACCAGGTTCCATATCTCGGAGAAGCGACCACAGTCGCAATTGGGCTTGCATTCAGCTTTGCCGCATCCGAACTCTCGACCAAGGTCGTAATGAATCTCGCTGCACGGTCCACAGGGACCAGAATCGCCGACAGGACCCCAAAAGTTATCTTCATCACCGAATCGCAATATCTTGTCAGCGGGCACCCCAAGTCCCCGCCAATA
>JAOUDT010000103.1 GCA_029859145.1 Dehalococcoidia bacterium | reverse complement strand
TACTAGAGTCATTTATGTCCCCAAGCGGGTGGTAAACATTGTGTTAGCGTCATGACAGAGGTAGAAAGAGGAGGAAATGACGGTATCATGGAAAAGAAAAAAACAAGGATAGCATTTATTGGTGGCGGAGCTATGGGAGAGGCGATGGCCAAATGCCTTCTGACTAAAAAGGTGGCTGGGGCACAAGATCTCGTAGTTAGCGATGTCAGTCTAGTGCGCCGTGAATTATTAAGCAGAGAATATGGAGTGAGCTGTTTGGCCGATAATAGAGAGGCGGCAAAAAATGCTGACTTGATCATTCTGGCAGTGAAGCCTCAGAATCTGTCTCAGGTAATGGGTGAGATAAAGGGTTTGTCACCCGACCAATTGGCTCTATCTATAGTAGCTGGCGCCAATCTGGCCACTCTACGGCGTGGCTTGAACCATTCCTGCTTGATTCGGGCTATGCCTAATATGCCAGCACAAATTGGCGAGGGAATGACTGTCTGGACAGCAACTGATGAAACTGAACCGAGGCAAAAGAAGCTGGCTCAGATTGTGCTGAGTGCCCTGGGTAAAGAGATCTATGTTGCCGATGAAAAATACTTGGACATGGCCACTGCTTTGAGCGCCAGTGGGCCGGCCTATGTTTTTCTCTTTATCGAGGCCCTCATAGATGCTGGTGTTCATATTGGTCTGCCCAGGGATGTGTCGCAAACGCTAGTGATACAGACCATTCTTGGCTCCACTCGCACTGTTGAGAAGACGGGCAAGCACCCCGCTGATCTGAGAAACGCAGTTACTTCGCCAGGCGGAACCACTACCGAAGCTCTTCTCCAGCTAGAAAAGGGGCGATTCCGTTCTCTCTTTCTTGAGGCAGTGGCTGCTGCCTATGAAAAAGCTAAACGCCTTTGAGAGTTGTCTAGTATGGATTCACCTTTTCAATACCGCAGCTGTCTCAATTGCGAGCAAAATGGCGAATGAAATCGCCTTGGCATGCTATTTCTCGACGTCGGATAATCGTCTAGTTATTGGCTGTAATCAGAAGATTGAGGTGACTGCCTGTGAAATTTTCACCGCCAAAGAGGTAATACTGGGAGTTTCCCAAGGTATCTCGCTATATAAACCTCGCATATAAGCCAAAAACAAGGGTGACAATTAACCTGTAAAGAAAGAACAGCCATATTGGGGTCTCCAAGATGATTGCCCATTTTTGTCGATAGAAGCCTCTCAGCCCCCATCCATTCGTGTTCTTCACTAGCTTAAGTGTGAATCGCCTTCTGCTGAACGGATAGAGCAACATCAGCCCAGTATCGGTAGGCAGATCCATTAGGAGGTGCGTGCCAATGCAAATCAACGCAAGCAAAGCATACTTCCAAGAAAACAATGCCGTGACTGCTGCAACACCGAGTGCAAAAAACGGGGTGTGCATTTCAGCATCATGGAATTCTTTCTTCACTAGTCCTGTGTCAACTATTAATTGATCCACACTTGGGAGGTGGTGAAACGCGTTTGCCAGCAAGAAGCCTTCCAGACAGTGCGTATAGCTACCGATTGATAATCCCGCAGCGATATGGGCTAGCCACATTTCTACTATCAGCCTTGCATATTTGGGGAGGAGTCTATTCTTATCGTCTCCTTGAGCAGGTTAGGTTGTTGCACTCTCCCCGAGGGTCGAACTCAAATCTGTCCTGGCTTTCCAGGGAACTCTGCATCTTCAGGTCTATCAGTGAGAGCCTCGTGTTTGTTACGGCATGAGATTATGATCTCGCGCTCGATTTTCGACAGCCTCTGTTTGGTTCTCTCATTGGCTTTCTATGTGACTGTCGGAGTCTTGCCTGGGTGTAGATTCTTCCACTTGTTCAGCAGTTGCTCTCGTGTTTCCTTATGAGCAGGGTCAGAAATGCAAGCATCCACGGGGCAGACTTCAACACATTTGGATGATTCAAACCAGCCAATACATTCGGTGCATTTGGCAGGGTCAATAACATAAATTTCTTTCCCCTCAGTTATGGCCTCATTTTTGCATTCCGGTTCGCAGGCACCACAACTAATGCACTCTTCAGTGATTTTGTATGCCATCTTCTTATTACCTCCTTAACTTTTAGCCAATGATTTTACATCTTGTGCTTACCAGTGGCAACCTCAATAGGCGCGAAAAACTTCTCTCTCAGCGCCACGGCGACGTGGTCAGGAACCATACCCTCGAGGCAACCTCCTAACTTAGCCACTTCCTTGATTAAAGAAGAGCTAAGGAATTGATATTGGGAGCTGGTCATCAGACACAGTAGCTCGATATCCGGCGCCAGCTTTCTGTTCATCAGCGCCATTTCGAACTCCCGCTCAAAGTCGGAATTCGCTCTCAGTCCTCGGATCATGACTCTTCCTCCTATCCGGTGTATGAAATCCACGGTCAGTCCCTTGAAAGCTTTGACATGCACGCTGGGCAAGCCACCTACTGCTTCTTTCACTAGGTCGACCCTTTGTTCGAGAGGAAAAAGGGGCTGTTTAGAGGGATTCTCATAGATGCCAACAGTTAACTTGCCGAACAACGCTGCCGCTCTTTCAATGATATCCATGTGCCCGTAGGTGAGCGGGTCAAAGGTGCCCGGATAGACTGCTACGACCATAGTTAAACCTCCTTTTGGAATATAGAAATAAAAGTGTCGCCATAGCGGCGTTGCTTGATAAGATGAAGACCATCGTAATCGGAGCTCAAGGGGAAACGGTTTGCGTGGCAAAGCACAACTGTAGAGTTTCTTCCGACTAATCTCGATTCAGCTAAGCTCATTAATAGACTGCCAGCTGAAGGGTCAGAGTAAGGGGGGTCTGCGAAGATGATGTCATAACTATTCTCAAGGAAGCCAAGTGCTTTGCTGACGGTACAACAGTAAACGTGCGTCCGGTGTAGTTCTCCTATTTTTCGCAAGTTGTTTCTGATAATGTCACAGCAACTTCTTCTGGAGTCGACAAAATCGACCCATTCTGCTCTACGGCTTAAAGCTTCGATACCTAAAGCACCAGTGCCAGCGTATAGATCAAGGACACGGTCCCAATTAGCGGTGCTGTTATCTAGAACAGAAAATATAGCTTGTCTCACCACGCTGGTCGTGGGTCTAATGGAGCGCCTAGGTAGAGTCTTGAGGTGAGTACCTTTGACTTTGCCACCGGTGACACGCATTTCAATTGACCTTCAACAATAGTTTTGTACTGTTATAGTATATTATCATTCTACATATCAGTTCAAGTAAGTTTGGTTTGTTGACTGAAACGGTGGTATGCTCTATACTTTAGGGCAAGACTACAGGTAGGGCTGAAATGAGCACAGGATTTGAAAGGTTCTCTGAAGGAGCTCGCAGAGTACTAACTCGGGCTCAAGGAGAGGCGCAACGCCTGGGGCACAGTTACATTGATACTGAGCACATATTATTGGGGATAGCAGGAGAGGAGCTGGGGATTGCAGCCAAGGTTCTGACCAACTTTGGTATTTCGATGAGTAAGATACAGGCGGCTGTAGAATTTGTAATCGGCAAAGGAGAGCGTCGGGCTACCAAGGGAGAGGTTGACCTTGCTCCTCGCGCGAAAAGAGCCATCGAGTTCGCTGTTGACGAGGCGCGTCGCCTTAATTCCAACTATATAGGGGTCGAGCATCTCTTGCTGGGACTACTGCGCGAAAGTGAAGGTGTAGCTTTTAGTGTCCTGGAGAGCTTCGGGATTACGTTGGAACGAACGCGTGACGAGGTAAATCGGGTTGTTAAGCAGGAAAGCGCGCGGGCTCGTACCACAGGTCGGGTTGCGACACGCACACCGACCTTGGACCAACTTGGGACCGATTTAACTGCGCTAGCCCGGGCAGACAAACTTGACCCTATCATTGGGCGCCACAAAGAGATCGAGCGCATAGTTCAGATACTTAGTCGTCGCACCAAGAACAATCCGGCGCTCATAGGTGAAGCAGGTGTAGGCAAAACAGCTATCGTTGAAGGCTTGGCCCAGCGGATATTAGCCGGAGAAGTTCCTGAGGTCTTGCAGGGTAAACGGATAATCGCCCTGGATATAGGGGCTCTAGTGGCAGGCACAAAATATCGCGGTGAATTTGAAGAGAGACTGAAGAAAGTTATCGAGGAAGAGAAAGCTGCCGGTAATTGCATCTTATTCATTGATGAAATGCAGACTATTGTGGGTGCCGGAGCTGCCGAGGGCGCAGTCGATGCCTCTAACCTGCTGAAACCTTCGTTATCGCGCGGCGAGATCCAGTGTATTGGTGCTACTACTTTGGACGACTACCGGAAATATGTGGAGAAGGACCCAGCTTTGGAACGGCGGTTTCAACCTATTCTGGTAGCCGAACCTACTATGGAAGAGACTCTGGAAATACTGCGCGGCATTAAACACAGATATGAGGAATTCCACCAATTGGATATAAGCGATGAAGCTTTACAAACAGCGGCTACACTGGCTACCAGATATATAGCGGATCGCTTCTTACCCGATAAGGCTATTGACTTGGTGGATGAGGCTGGTTCCCGAGTACGCATTAAACGTGGTAGTGCCCCTATTGGCTTGTCTGAGGCAAGGCGAGCTTTGGAAAGTGTACGCAAGGAAAAAGAATCAGCGATCTCATCTCAACAATATGAATATTCTAGCGAGCTGCGTGCTCGCGAGCTTCAACTAACGGAAAAAATCGAGACCATGGAAAAGGAGTGGCGAATCAAGCGGGAACAAGGTCGGCCTGTAGTGACATCGGAGGACATCGCTGAGGTAGCCAGCATGTGGACAGGCATACCTGTGATAAAGCTGACCGTTGATGAATCCAGTCGCCTCTTGCAGATGGAGGAGGCGCTACACCGCCGCATCATTGGTCAGGATGAAGCCATAACTACCGTGGCCAAGGCAGTGAGGAGAGCTCGAGCCGGGCTAAAAGACCCAAGACGCCCCATTGGTGTCTTCGTGTTCTTGGGCCCCACCGGAGTGGGTAAGACTGAATTGGTAAGGGCCTTGTCTGAGTTCATGTTTGGCAGCGAAGATGCCTTGGTCAGGCTTGATATGTCGGAGTTTATGGAGCGACACACCGTCGCTCGCCTGGTTGGAGCACCGCCCGGTTAT
>JAOUDT010000102.1 GCA_029859145.1 Dehalococcoidia bacterium | reverse complement strand
GTCTTTGCGCCGTTGTGGCTGAAGAATGAGCGTGTAGCCGCCGAAACAAAGGCCAGACAGACTGTCATCTGCGGCGACACGGCTGACTGTGAAGTGACTGTCAACTCGAATGAGGCAAAGTCGGGGACCAAGAGAACACTAATCCGCAGGGATAAGCGCCTAGAGGTCACGATACCGGCAGGGGTCACAAATGGCACTTCAGTCAAACTAGCAGGTGCACTCCAGGTCACTGACGGTGTCTATGGCGACATATTGATGCACATTAGAGTAATAGAAGATAGGCGAAGAGTACTCGAGACCCCTGGTTTCTGGGGCCTGATACTATGTATTCCTGGTGTCTTTGCATTTGGCAGCGATCTACCTAATATCGTTTTCTTCTTGGGCGCAATCGTACTGGGTGTTATTCAGCTAAGACGGCATTTTTCAAAGCTGGCGTTAGTGGGATTGACAATAGGAGTTGTTAGTCTGGTGTACTATGGGGTAATGGTGACTCAGCCAGGGTTCCCCTCAGAGAGCCCCTCCTATATTTACAACGTGGACGGATTTAGGGAACTTGGTGGTAACCGCAAGCCCATTGAATTGACAAACAATCCTGCCGCCCAAGACCCTTCTTGGAATCAATTGACGGCGTTTATCCAGTCAGATACGACTGATAGTAAACCTTATATTGATACGTTCTACTGGAGTTACGTTTGTGCTGATTATGCAAAGGAGGTCCATAATAATGCTGAGGCAGTAGGGATTAGAGCAGCCTGGGTAGGGATAGACTTTGTAGGAAGTGGGCCGGGACATGCTCTAAACGCCTTCCACACAACGGATAAGGGATTGGCATTTGTCGACAGTACTGGCTTCGATGCGATAGCGTATGTGAAAACAGGCGAAGAACTAGGTTATATTGATTTGGATTTGGCTATCTCGCCAGAATACAGCTTCTATGAGGAATATTGGCAAATATGGCCATATCCGCCAATGGGGATTGTTAGAGATGTGCAAATACATTGGGGGCCTTAGTTCCAACTTGATATCTGAGACATGCATGAGGTCTCAATAGGTGTGCCTCGGACGGAGGGATGTCGGAGATACGCATTCTGATAAACCCTTTGATTACTCTGAAAATTCAAGTTGGTGAGAGACAGGTATCTTGATTTCAAGAAGGGGGGTACGCCCTTCGGGTTGGGCAATGGCACTCCTTCTTAACACCGGTACCACACGATTTTCTCCCCCATTTTAGCTTTAAAAAAAGGGCCTATTAGCTTTGAAATCAAGAATTAACAACCTTTTAGCGTTCTTATAGTCACTCTTAAGCTTCTGTTAAAACAAATAAAAGGGATAAAAAGGGGCTCGAAAACAGAATAGCAGCTATAGACAACCTTTTGCTTTTGCAGCTAAGAAGAGATAAGAACCCAGTGACATAATAGCGATTTCGAATTTTGGGTTCAGCGTTATTTGAGCGACTTTTGCCATTATTGGTTATGGTTGTTTTTATTGGTATGGTATTGTCGTCTCTCACTGCCGTTTGATGTCTGTGCACCCCTCTGGTCGCACATGGCCAACGGTATGAGTGGAAGCATTCTCTAGGTCCGCTGCCGGGAGCGTCTAAGCAGTTGCCACAATCGTGCCAGAGGCACTTTAGAGGCGATTCCTAGGGCATGGACAGCACAGGATATCTTTTATTCTGTCCTCAACCCGCACCACCATTGACCTGCTTATATAGTTGCAGGGCATTATCAAAGGTAAGGGACTTCGAATAGCGTTCAACCACTGCCGTAGTTTCCCACCCACCTAGGGCTTGAAACTGGTCTCTTTCAATAAGAGGGCATGCCCTTTGGATTGGGTGATTGACTAGCCTCGGACTTCATCTCAAAACGTCCTTGAGGCCTGTTGAAAGTTCCCTCTCTAGTGATAGAATAATAGTCGAAGGTTAATTACATGGCAAGGGTTGGCATCTTTCTGACTGTATTGGCCTTGATTGCAGGGACAGTAGGCTGTGATGGCAATGGTTCACAAAACCTTGAAATACGGACATGGCATGACTTGGCTGCTATCAGTGGCAACCTGAATGGTGATTATACCCTGATGAACGACCTTGATTCCACTACGCCCGGTTATCAGAATCTAGCTGGCCCGACAGCCAATGGTGGAAAGGGTTGGCAACCGATCGGGGACCTCATTGATGGATTTACCGGCAGTCTCGACGGTCAAGGCTTTGAGATAAAGGACTTATTTATCAACCGCCCTAGCGGATCGTGTGTAGGGCTTTTCGGTTGCGCTAATGGGACTGTAAAAAGCGTCGGCGTGATGAACGCCAACGTGACTGGCTATTGGCAAGTTGGCATTATGGTGGGAATCAATGAGGGCACTGTGAGTAACTCCTACTCCACTGGAACCGTGGGGGGCGACAGTTTTGTTGGAGGCTTGGTGGGATGGAATGAAAAAAGCACTCTGAGCAACTCTTATTCCACGGGCAACGTTGCTGGCGATGCATATGTTGGTGGTCTGGTGGGAACGAATGGCGGCTCCGTGAGCAACTCTTATTCCACAGGCAACGTTGGTGGCGATACAGATGTTGGTGGTCTAGTGGGATCCAATCTAGGCAATGTGACCGAGTGCCATGCCACGGGCAGCGTGATTGGCAATTGGAACGTTGGCGGCCTGGCGGGACGGAATCAGGACACTGTGAGCAACTCTTATTCCATTGGTAACGTGACTGGCACTTACAATTATGGTGGTCTGGTGGGATATGGTGTGTACGGCACTGTAACCAACTCTTTCTGGGACACGGAAACCAGCGGACAACCTACTTCGTACGGCGGGACAGGTCTGAATACGACGCAGATGCATGACTTTATCACGTTTTCAGGAGCAGGGTGGGATATCATTGGGGTGCTAAATCCTAGCATACGCAATTTGTCCTATATCTGGAACATGGTCAACAATGTGACCTATCCGTTCTTGAGCTGGGAGCCGTAGGAATGAGAGAATCTCTCGTAGCGGAAGAGGGCTAGAATAAGAACAGCGGCAGGTATTCTAATGATAATTACTGGTGCGTTCTTGTTGACGTTCGCGGCGGCTCTTCTCAGTGACAGTCCTGACTTTGCTCTTGGCGCACTGCTTGCTATTTTGGCAGTATTCAGCATTATTGGCGGGGTCTTCTGCCTTGGGAAGAAATACTGGAAAGTGTGCTTCGCTTCGGCTTTGCTCCTCTTTATCATTTCGGCTATTGCTCTCTCTTTCCTCGTGGCTTTCTGGTCACTCCCTGCCCCTGATGATCCAGGTGCGTTGATATCTTCCCCACCCATGGTGTTTCTCTTAATGATAATGGGGATTCCCCCACTGATCTTCGTCTGTCTCAGGAAGAGAGAGTGGTCAAAATCTCAGGCTTGACTGGACTGGCAGTCCGCAACTTTTTCTACGCACAGTTGACTAGTGTTACAATCGTCATGTAATGAGATACACAGGAGGTTAAGATGTTTCATGTAACAGCCAAGGTAATATCACGGAAGGGGCCTTGCGAAACTCACAAGGTTGGTGATGAGTTTGTCGTGGGAGAAAAGACCCCGCCCAACGTTTGCTCATGGGCTTTTCACTCCCTTTTCCCGTTTGCTCAGGCCATGCTTTATGGCGCTTCATTCCCGTGGGAGCAAGACCCGAACAAAGCTACGATTGCCTGTCCCGACCCGGAAAACGCGGTGGTTTTTGAACTCAGACGGACTTCGTCCTAAGAGCAAATCAGCGAAATGTAGCTGAATTTCTACGCGGGTATACCTTCTGGATTGGGCGATGGCGTAGCTTCAACCGTTGTCTATCACGCAAGCTATCCTGAAAGTTTACTGAGCTAGTCAGTGGCGTAACGACGATTTGCCTGTAGTTCTTCGGTTACCGGGGGCATATTCGTGTTAGTATTATGCCATCTGAATTGAAGGAGAGATGTAGGTGGATACATGGAAGTTCTACGACGTAACCCATCGCTACCACGAAGTCTGCAATCCGACAAGTAGAGCGAAGCTCGATGAACTAGTTGGGCTCCTGAGACTGAATCCAGGGTCTACCGTGCTCGACATTGCCTGCGGCAAGGGAGAGTTATTGACGAGGCTGGCAGAGCGGTACGAGATATCCGGCATCGGGGTCGACATCTCTCCATATTGCGTGACGGACGCGATACAAAAGCTGAGAGAACGGGTGCCCGGTGCTCAAATCCAAATCCTCAACATGGACGGAGCAGACTACAGCCCCGACCAACTCTTCGACCTCGCCATGTGCATCGGCGCTTCATGGGTGTATAAGGGACATCGAGGGACTCTAAGTACTTTGAAGACTATGACAAAGCCGGATGCCCTCATTCTCGTCGGTGAAGCCTTCTGGCTCAAGGACCCGGATGACGCATATCTGGTTGCCGAGAACCTCACGCGTGATATGTTTGGCACGCACTGCGAGAATGTACTTGTTGGCGAAGACGAAGGACTGTTCCCGCTGTACACGATGGTCAGTAATCAGGACGATTGGGACCGGTATGAGTCGCTTCAGTGGTATGCGGCCGAAATGCATGCCAGGGATAATCCAGACGACCCTGATGTATCCGAGATATTAACCCGCGTTGCCCGCGGACGAACGAATTACCTACACTGGGGTCGTGATACGGTCGGTTGGGCGATGTATCTCTTTCGTAAACCTTCGCATGCCAATTAGTCGCTAGGTTCAAATGAGCAAGACAAGCGCTTTCTGAAATAGAGAACCGTCGGTGAAGATGGTAGCTGTGGGTCGCCGCGGACTCTCACGTTATTCCCGGAACTCAAACAGCTCAATGACAGATATCTAAATATCAACAAGAGGTATGCCCTTCGGATTGGGCGATGGACTAGCTCCAACCGTAATCTACGTCACAGTGACGGAATCACCGTTTCGAATTCTGGGGTTATTGTTATCTGAGCGACTTCTGCCGTTATCGGCCTTTGTCGTTTTTATTGCTATGGTATTATTGCCACGGACTCCGTTAGCCTCGAATCATAACTGGAAAATTGGCGTTATTTTGGCGTCATACTATTTAGAACTGGTTTTCAGTTGTTGGGATTCTGCGAACAAAACAGGATCTTTTGGGGCGACCCGCTTTCAGTGGTTCAAAG
>JAOUDT010000101.1 GCA_029859145.1 Dehalococcoidia bacterium | reverse complement strand
GGACAGGCCGTCTCTGTCATAGCGTCCAGTTTCTTTCTCAGCTCGTCTTGGCTGACATGAACCTTGCTGAAGATACCACCTATCCAAGCCATAGAGCGACCTCTAATTATGACATCATTTTGCCTACGTATCTGGCAATGGCTAGGGCGGCAGTAAGCCCCGGCGATTCTATCCCAACTAGGTTTATCAAGCTAGGAAAGCCTGCCTTCTCTTCATGGGCGATGACGAAATCGCGGAAGGATTCGCCTGGACCCTGAAGCTTAGGCCTTATGCCAGCAGATTCGGGGGCTAGATCCTCAAGTGCAACAAACGGAACGAATTTCTTGGCTGAATCGTAGAAATACTGTTTATGCGTCTCATCAACTGCATAATCTATCACTTGAACGTAATGGGCGCTGGGACCGAGTAACACCCTACCATCGAGCGCCTGTCTCCAATGAATTCCATGTCCAGCTTGATCTGGCGTGGGGTAGATGAGCTTTCCCACAATATTTCTATATTTTGAGTTCAGGCTGAAGTATTCGCCTTTACAGTAATGAAGCTGGTAGCCTGCTTCGACTATGTCTATCCCGGCAAGCTGGGCTATTCTGTCAGAGTTTAAACCAGCGCAATTCACGACAATATGAGCGATAAAAGCAGAAGTCCCGTCTCTGTCCTTTATCCGGACTTTATACTTTGCCCCTGCCCTTTCTATTCCTATCACCGCGGCGTCGAAAACAAACTCTGTTCCCTTTTCCCTCGCTTGGCTGTAAAGAAACTTCAGCAGATTGTGGGAGTCAAAAATTCCGCTCGACGGGGATAATAGTCCAGCTCTAGCTTGGATGTTTGGCTCGAGTTTCTTCAATTCCGTCCTGGCGAGGAGTACTAAATCATCGACACCGTTTCTTCTTCCCTGATCGCAGAGCTTCTCAAGCTGGGTAATCTCATTTTCGTCTGCTGCCACTATAATCTTGCCACACTTGTTATAGGCGATATTATGCTTGTCACAGAAGCTGTAAAGCAGGTTTTTGCCTTCGACGCAAAGCTTGGCCTTAAGAGAGTCTTCGGGATAATAGATCCCGGCGTGAATTACTTCACTATTCCTGCTACTAGTCTCGAGACCAAAAGTGCTGTTCTTTTCGAAGACGAAAACCTCTTTTCCCCCTTGTGTGATTTCATGAGCCGTAGCCAGGCCAATCACCCCAGCACCAATGATGGCGACATCGATTTCGGCAGGCATTTATTCTCTTGGCTCCTGAGAACGCTGGAATAACCAAACAGATGTCTTATTATCCCGCCAGTTCACTGTATCAGTCAAGAACTCAGCTACTTGTCAGTTCGCTGTAAGATAAATTGCTGAAGGGGGTGACTATGCGTCTCAATACACTGCGGTCACATACTGGCAGAGGGGTTGAACTGGGGCATAAAGATGCGTAGCGCTAGAACTTCGCACTCTGATCTAACGGCTTGTGCAGCTGCCGGGACAGGTTCATCTATGCTCAATTTCAGAAGGCCATGCCTCATCTGTGCTGTAGTGTTGCATCGACTATTCGTAGGTTCTGAATCTCCGGGAAGTACCCACATAGCTAAGCAGAGAACCGAGAGTGTAATGCTCACCATGTCCATCGTGAGTCCCCTCGAGAATTTCCATTGCTTCATCTCGGTAAGCATTCATCAGGTAAGTTATACCCGTGACCCTAGCGCATTCCTCGGTTAACGACATCAGATCACTACGCCTGATTGCCGGAACGCTGAAACATCTGGCGCCAGCCATTAGTTGCTGGAGCCCTAATCGGATCTTCTCAGTGTAGCTATATATGCCCAGCGCTCCAAGTGGGATATTCGCTATCTCATCAGCGCCGACCAAGTCTTTGACCTCTTCGTAGCAAACAAATATTTCTTCTACAGTTGAACCGAACTGACTAACTGTATTGGGTAGCCTACCCTCACTAAGCCAGCGTGAGATATTCTTGCCTACTATACCTGGGATCACCAGTGCCCGTCCCATGCATACCGCTTTGGTGAATGGTGCACCCAGAGCCAATGCTTTAAAAACACCGTCTTCACTACTGAAGCCGCCACCAAATGCGATGTCTGGTACTCGCTCGCCCTTTCTGGCTAACCTCTGAGCGAATTCATAGGCTGCAGAATGCAGATAGAGTGGAGGTATGCCCCATTCCTCCATCATGCGCCAGGGACTCATCCCCGTGCCACCACCGGCGCCGTCTATGGTCAATAGGTCAATTTTAGCTTGCGCTCCCCACTTAATTGCCATTGCGAGCTCACGCAGACTATATGCGCCCGTTTTCAAGGTGATTCGGTTGAAGCCCAGATTTCGCAGTCGTTCAACCTCAGCATAGAAGTTTTCTTCATCAATAAAGCCGAGACGACTGTGGCGCTCAAATTCCTTAAGCGAGCCATCCTCGAAACTTGCCTGACTGAGTGGGTGGGATGGGTCAGGAGTGATGATGTAGCCTCGCTTCTGAAGTTCCAGGGCACGCTCAAGGCTGGCAACCTTTATCTCCCCGCCGATGCATTTGGCGCCCTGCCCCCATTTCAATTCAATGGTGTCCAGTCCGTGCTTCCGTATTACGTACTCCGCTACTCCCAGCCTGGTATCCTCAACATTCATCTGCACCAGGATTTCGCCATAGCCACTACGGTAGCGGCGGTACATTTCAATTCGGCGATCCATGTCCGGTGCAGATATGATCTTCCCGTACTTATCGAGTTCGAGTTGAGGGTCAATGCCGCAGACATTTTCGCCGCAGACAAGTGTGATTCCGCTAAGGGCAGCCCCGACGGCAAAATGATCCCAGTTTTTGCGAGCAATCTCGGTGGAACCCAGCGCTCCGGTAAATATAGGCAGACGCATCTTGGTTCTTCCATTCCAGCCGTATTCAGTCTCCGTGTTCACCGCTGGGAAAATAGCCGTATCAGAGTTAGCCATAACGCCCTCTGGCAGCCCCCTAGCTCCGAGCGCATATCCCTGGATATTGAGGTGTGAGTAGTCAACTGGATAGTTCTTGTCTCCCCCGGCGGTGATGTCGCCGAAAGGTCCGGGATAGATTAGCTCCCGACTGCGAAAGGATGCTCTGAAAACCTCGCAGTTGCCAGTGCAGCTGTCAACACACCGACTGCAAAGCCCGCTCATTGGCACCACGCTTTTGGAGCGGTTGGCTGTCCTCGTGGCATCATTGGCATTTGGTCTCTGTAGATTCATTTTTCTTTCCTCCTACTGTTAATTGGTATTTGCCATTCTGTCTGTGTCTAAGAAACAGACAGCATCGCGGGTCTCTGGGTCAGCGATCACTTTGGCTGAGGCGCCCTTGGTTGCCATTGGCACGTCAATCACATGTACAGTATTCTCGAAGTTGCCTAGTTCTGGCAGCAAGTCTTTCAGTATGTTCGGCGAATTGGCAAAGAACCCAGTGTTAAAATCAGTCGCAGTGTCATCGGGATAAACCGGCAGATAGAGTATGTCAGACTCTACCAAATCCTGGAAAAAGTGGGTTCCGTAGGAAACTTCTGGCACATGTCCCGCCTCCTCGCGAGCGACCTCTACCAGAACAACTGTGGCGTCGATGTCTGCATAGCCTACATTTACACCAAGCTCGATGTTATTACTACCCCACCGGCCTGGTCCGATTGTCATGAGCTTGCCTCCCCTGTGACGCAACTCGTCATTCAGTTTGCCAATCACCCGCCCAACAGATCTCTTGGTATCTATTGCGGTCAATTCAGCGTACTTTCTAGGATCGATGTAGATGATGTAGCGAATATCGCTCACTATCCCGGCATTTATCGCGCGATTAGAGCGGAACAATATCTGTGCTTTAGGCAATCCTTCGGGTATACGGACTCTTGTGCCAGTTAGCGTGGGCACGCGCAATGATCGGCATTGCAGCAAGTTGACCCTCACATTGTTATTCTGAACATCGACGTGGGCTGTGAATTCAATGTCTACCGGCTGCCCCCAGGCCTTCTCCAGCCCTATTAACATCTCCCCGATTATGTTGACCATACTGGTTCGATTTATCAGATTGTTGAAGGTCAAGACCAGGTTCTTGTCAGAATTGCCGGCTGAGGTTGTGAACCAGTCACGCAGGTAGCCATCAGCTATCTCAGATGTCAGCAATTTCAGAGCGGGGTATCTCTCTCCCTTGATTACTTCAATGAAAGGTCTGGTCTCAAAAGCCCTCTCCGCGAGGTTAAGAAGATCTACCATTCGCTGGGAGTACTTGGCTATCTCCATGCCAGTCTCTGGCCTGATGTCTGGATGGCTGACCGCGATCATTCTGGGATAGTCGCCGCTCACACGGTTAACAGCGCGAGTTCCCAGACCAAATACCAGTCGTATCATACCTTTGTTGGGGTCAATACGGTTTGTCCAGGCAAAAAGGTTCCGAGAAAAAGCTACCCCCGCCAAGCTCGGAAAAAAATACTGTTTGTAGGGCATTCCAGAGACACGTTGTACGAGAATTGCCATCTGCTCATCACCTTCCCCAAGGCCACGCCGGTGGCGATAGGCAAGCGCATCAGGGTTCAAAGCGCTGGCATAGACCAGTTTAACTGCCCTTAGGAAGGCCTCTAGGCGTTCCTCGGGGCTACCTTGATTGGCACAGAACTCGCTCCGATATTTGCCAGCAAAGGCATCAGTGAAGCCGTCTTCAAGAAGGCTCGATGAGCGTACAATTAAGGTGCCTGTCCGTAGTAGTCAATCATGCCACGAAACTGCTCCATTGTTTCGTCTGGGAACTTACCTTGGAGAAACCTCTGTTCCAATTTGGCGAACTCCTCCCGTGAAAACTTGCCTGTTTTCGACAGTTCCAGCCGGAGCTCGAACAGATCGTTGTTCACTAGAAAGGTGAAGAAGACATCTGAGCCTATATAGAAGGAGTCGTGTTCTTCCAACACCTGTGAAAAGTCAATCTCGCTCTTGTCTGCAAGTAAAACGCTCCTTGCCAACAGCATTCCGGCCGCCTTGCCACCGATTCGTCCTGAACCGATGAGACGGTCTCTTACATGCAACAGGTCGTCCAAGGTCAAATAGCGGTCAGCTAGCTGAATCAGTTTGTTGTGGTTGCCAATCATCATTCGGGTCAGTGATTCCTTTAGCACCAAAGTCTCTTGGCTCAGCACCGTCGAATCACCTTGTAGCGATTCATCTTGTAGCA
>JAOUDT010000100.1 GCA_029859145.1 Dehalococcoidia bacterium | reverse complement strand
GATTGGGTCATCTTGAACTGCGCCCTGAGCTCGTTATTGATGCCGAGCTTCCTCTATCTGCTTTTAGCGGAGAGGCCTTTGGCCTGGTGCAGAACCTGAGCCCCTTTGGGCATGGCAATCCTCAGCCGACGTTTCTCACTCGACAGGTCGATGTAATCGACTGTCGCAACTTTGGCAATCAAGGCGAATGGCTGAGGCTGAAGCTCAGGCAAGGAAACGTAACCTGGCAAGCTGTGGATTTTGAGTCGCACAAGAAACCGGGGGAAGTCCCGTCTCGCATAGACATTGTATATAACCTCGAGAAGAGGTGTTGGGGTGGTGAGGAGGTGCTAGGCCTTAGCCTTCTTGATTTTGCTCCAGCCGAGCTTCACTAGCGGGCTCAGCCACCAAAGGCTCCTCGTGGAATCGGCGTAACTTGAAAATGAGCCAGGGCAAGAAAATCACGATCAGGGCAAGATCAACTACCTGGGGATTGTCCAGACCCCAGAACAGTATTGCACCATCAGCTGTGCCACGACCAGCGCGGAGAAATCTCAGGGCCAGGTCACCAATGGCATACAGGGAAAAACCAAAGAACACAAGACTGCCTGCGGGTTTGAATTTCCTCCGAGATACCCACACTATAGCAAAGACTATCAGATTCCATAATACGTGATAAATCTGGGTGGGGTACAGTGGCACATTCCAATACTGAGGAGGGATGGTATCGCGAGGCGTGTACATTATGGCCAATGGGAAAACATGAAAAGGACTGGGCTGGCCGTAGCAGCAGCCGTTTAGGGTGCAACCAAGCCGGCCCATGGCCAGGGCCAAAAGGGCTCCCACAATAAAGACATCGCCTATGCTAAGTAGGGTGGAGAAACGCATTCTCGTTACTCCCATGTAGATCAACGCTGCCACGATGATGCCGAGAATCATCCCCATTTGAGCAAGGCCCTGAAAGCCGAAAATCTCCCGGGGGTTGGCCATGAACTGTTCCCAATAGTAAATCACATATGCCAGCCGGCCCCCGATAACGCCGCCAATAACACCCCAGAAGAAGATACTGTAGATGTCGCGGGACAAGCCGCGTCTCTTTGCCTCTCTGAGCATAATGACTAGCAGCGATGCAACTCCTAGAGCTGCCATAATCCCATACCACCGTATTTCCAGGGAGCCAATAGTGAAAGCAACGGGGTTTATGCTAATAGTAAGCATCTATCCTTTCCTTTCCATTCAAGAGAAAATAGCGTTGACAAAGACCTCGGCGTCAAAAGGAGCCACGTCCTGTAATTTCTCACCAGTGCCGATATAGGAAATTGGTATATTTAACTGGTCGCAGATGGCAAATACTATGCCGCCTCGGGCCGTGCCATCCAGCTTGGCCAGGAAGACGTCAGTGACGTTTACCGCTTCGGTAAAATGTTTGGCTTGCGCCAGGCCGTTTTGTCCTGTGGTAGCGTCCATCACCAGCAAAACTTGATGAGGAGCTGAGGCATCTTGTTTGGCTACTACTCTCCTTATCTTCTTGAGTTCTTCCATGAGATTGAACTTAGTATGAAGACGACCAGCAGTGTCAATAATCACCACTTGAGCGTGGCGGCTATAGCCAGCCTGAACTGCATCATAAGCAACCGCCCCAGGGTCGCCGCCTGGCTGGTGGGCGATGACTTCGGCCCCTGTCTTATCTCCCCAGTGTTTGAGCTGGTCAATAGCTGCTGCCCGAAAGGTATCTCCTGCCGCAAGGATAACTCTCTTTCCCTGTGAGGTCAAATCGTAAGCCAATTTGGCAATGCTCGTCGTCTTGCCCGAACCATTTACACCGACCACAAGGATAATCCGAGGAGATTCTTCGTGACAGCCAGAATAGCAGGAAGTAGAGGGTCTTGAGGAAGGGATGCTTAGTAAGCCGACCATCTCTTTTTTCAAAGCCTCCCGTATCTGAGATACCTCCGAAAGCCTATCCATTTTCACCCGCTGTCTGACTTCACTCAGCAGCTTGTTCGTAGTCTCGACACCAACATCAGCCGAGATAAGCAACTCTTCCAGTTCTCCCCAGACCTCATCCCCGAAAGAGCCCCGGTTGAAAACATTAGCTATCTTGCTGAACCAAGTTTCCTTGCTTCTCTTTATTCCCAGTTCAGTCTTTTTCAACAAATCGAACAATTTGCCTCCCTAATTGAGGGTACCCGTACATGATAGCACATGTGCAGGCGACTTTTATCCTGCCATTTCCTGTCTTTCTGGGGAAGGTAGCTCGGGCTCTTTTCTCACGAATAAAAGAGGGTATATGACATCGCTGGCGCAGCAGGGGATCCAGACTGAGAGGAACAAAAACAGGAAGACATAGGGGAGCAGGTGAATCCAGTCGGCTATGCCAAAGGCCGTGAAATAGAATAGGGATGCCCAGGTACTTATTAGTACGTGCCCAAAGTGTGGGATCTTGGTGGTCTGCCTCCGATAGCCGATGGCAATGCCAGTCAGTGCCAAGAAATTTATCCACCATTCTTCAATAAAAGGCACATGAAACTCCATTCGGGCGTGAAGTAAGGTTCCGCCTAGATAAGGAATGATGGCGTCGCTTATCGTGGCTACACCGATCGACCCTGTCCAGCCAATCAGAACTGCTACCCAGAATTTGGCCTTTCTATATCTCATATACATAGCTGTGGCTACCAGTGCGCTCAACAATACGTGGAGCGGGTGCGAGACAAAGAAGGCGGTCTGGGAAATATGCGAGGGTACATTGCCTAGAACCACTACAACCATGACGACAATACCACTGACAGCGCCAAGGGCTGTGAAAGGGACATGCTCTTTGAGTTCGTGTGTTATGCGCTTGACCATTTCTTATTCTGTCAACTGCGGCTGTCTCCCGTAGCACCGGGAACATAGTCCAGCGAATTCAGAAAGATGATGCTCGGTATGAAAGCCCAGATTCCGAGCAAACCGGTTTTCACCTTGACACAATCCTTCGTCGGCAAACTCTTGAATAGCTCCACAGTCCTGGCAAACCATGAAGCGATGGCAGCCTTCTACAGCATCCAAGCTGCATTTGACAAATCCACCGCTGGATAGCATTTTGTGAGCTAGATTAAGGCGGCAAAACAAATCGAGTATACGATAGACGGTAACATGGTTCAGATGTTTGCCTCTGGCGTGCAGAATGCCCTGTATGTCATACGGGGATAGTGGTCTTTCGATTTCTTCCAGCACCTCAAGCACCAGCTTCCGCGGCTTGGTCGCCTTATATCCCTGGGCCTGCAGAGTCCGAACCGAGTTTTGGACCACCGCAGTATTCTACCAGATACGAAGGAATAAATGCAACAATATTGCAATTAGGTTGAGAGTAATGCTGAGCCTTTTGGTCTTTTCCGATCAGGCCGCGAGCTCTTCAAGCAGTACTATTGCGGCTTCTTTATCCAGAGGTTCGTTATTGTTACCGCACTTGGGAGACTGCACGCAGGAAGGGCACCCGTCGGCACAGGGACATTCAGCCACTGCTTTCAACGTGGCGTGCCACAGCTCGGTTATCATCTCGAATCCTTTTTCGGCGATACCAATGCCCCCCGAGTGGGCGTCGTAAATAAAAATCTGTGGCTTGCCGGTATCGGGATGAACAGGAGTAGACACGCCGCCAATGTCATTCCGGTCGCAAAGGGCAAATAAAGGTAGTATGCCAATGGCAGCGTGTTCGCAAGCGTGCAGACCACCGTGGAAATCGAGCCCGGCATCAGCTATTTTATCAATCGCCTTCTGGGGCAAATCAAACCACAGCGCCTTGGTGGGAAAGGTCTGTGGTGGCAGATCCAGCGGCACTGCTTCGACGACCTCCTCGGTGAACTGCTTGTACCTCTTGAAGCCCACGACCGTGATAGTAACATCAACATCTCCGAAGTAGACCTTCGCACTGCGGCAATTGTTTTCCTGGAGCAGTTTCTTGACCCGGATTTCGTGTATCTCCATAGTCTGGGTGTAATAATCCACGGGTTTTGGCTCTGCCCAGGCGATGCGCCTGGCCAAATCGAGTTCCTTGATAAGATAAGATTCACCCTGGTGGAGATAGATTGCGCCGGGGTGTACCTGAAAAAAAGCTACGCTGGCTTCCACGGTTTCCAGCAAGCACCCGTCCCGGCCATCGATGACGGCGTAATTTTGTCCCGATGTTGACCTGATATTCATATCCTGGGCGGGATAGGAGATACAGGGAGCCGGATGCCATCTTTCCCGAAGTTTTCTCAACCTCTCTTCTTGTTCCAACTCAGCCAACATATTGTCCATGTTGGCACCGAAGAACGCCTCATCTTTGTCTTCTAGTGGTTTCTCCCATGCGGCGCAGAGGAGATGAGGCTTCAGGATGTAGGGGTTGTCGGGATTGATTATGGCATTATCGAAGTTCTTGCTGAAAAAGAACTCTGGATTGCGCATGAGATACTGGTCAAGGGGATTTTCCAGGGCGATAAGGAAACTTAAGGAGCTGTGGGTGCTTCGTCCGCTGCGTCCGGCCTGCTGCCAGGCGCTGGCAATGCTTCCCGGGTAGCCAGTAAGCACAGTGGCATCCAAGTCGCCAATATTTATTCCCAGCTCCAGGGCTGTTGTGGCGACTAAACCGAGAAGCTCGCCTTCGAAAAACTGATGCTCAATTCGGCGCCGGTCTTCGGGAAGGTACCCTGCCCGGTATGGACTGATCTTATCTTTAAGGGAAGGAGGCAGTTGTTCTTGGGTATAAATATAAATGAGTTCAGTAAGCTTACGAGTGCTGGCGAACACCAGACTACGAATCTCTTTCTGAACAAGCTCTCCAAGAAGGAAGGCCGCCTCGCTGTTAGAACTGCGCCGGCCAGTCTTGGCTTCGTCAATAAGTGGGGGGTTCCAGAAGGTGAAGTATTTTTCGCCATGCGGTGAACCGTCTTCGACAACGGCTTCAAAAGGCAAGCCAACGATATTCTGAGCGTGCTCCCGGGGATTGGCGATGGTAGCTGAGCAGCAAATGAACTGGGGAGCAGAGCCGTAGAAAGAGCAAAGGCGCCGCAATCTCCGTAGGATATTGGCTACGTGGGAACCGAAAACCCCTCGATAAATATGGGTCTCATCTACTACGACATATTTGAGATTGCGAAACAACTTAGCCCACGATTGATGGTTAGGCAGAATGCCCAGATGGAGCATGTCTGGGTTGGTAA
>JAOUDT010000099.1 GCA_029859145.1 Dehalococcoidia bacterium | reverse complement strand
GTCAGCTTATATCCATTAACGTCCTCGACTGTAAAATCCCTGATGCCAAACGGTTCGTCCTTTATGTCAACTGTAATATGAACGCCTTTGCTTTTCAATTCGCCGTAGTATTCATCAATATCCCCGTCGATCTGCATATACAAATTCACACCGATGCCCAGTTTCTCTTTGGCACCGACGCCAATATTCTGGGCAGGTATCAACATGATGACCATCCCATCCCTAGATAGGTCGACATACTCCGGGTTCTCAGCATCAGGAAAAGCCATCCCCATCTTGAATCCCAAAGCATCTCTGTAGAACTGAATCGTCTGCTTCATATTCCTTACGGCCAATGTCGGGGAAATATAACCCATTTTTAGTCACCTCCTTTTTGTCTGCTCTTGGGCGACGGGTTGTTCCTTTCTTCACCCAGTAAAATAATGTTATCGGCTACTTTGTCATATGAACTCCCCAGCGTTAATATGATGATTTGATAGCCTGCTGCCAGCGTTTTGAAAAAGTCCAGCGTTCTATCCAGACGGAGGGAGTCAAAATTGACAAAGGGATCATCTAATATCAAAGGTGGCTTCTTATCGCCGAATATCAGTTTTGCCAGGGCAAGCCGAAAGGCCAAATAGAATTCGTCGATTGCCCCACCACTTAATTCTTCGGGCTTGGCCCAGTCGCCTTTCTCATCCGAATATACCCAGAACTCCAGGGCTTCCTTGTCAACTTTGACTTGCTTATACTTGCCGTTGGTAAAGACAGCCAAATATTTCTCAATTTCTTTCTCCAAAGCTTCCTCAACTGACGAAAGGACCTCGGCTCTCGCCTGCGAAAGAAATTCGCCGGCTAACCCATAGACTCTCATCTTTCTATCTTCGCGTTTCAAAGCCTCTTGCAGCGCTTCCAGTTCCTCTTCCAGTCTAATCTGGTCCTCTATGTTAAATCTTGCCTGCTCGATGATTATCTCACAGCGGCTCTTTTGCTTCTCAAGCTCAGTTTGTCTTTTCCCTAAACTCTGGACTTTTCTTTCCAGTGCTACGTACTCTTCGGGGCCCAAAAGTGTCTGCTTCAAGTCATCGGTGAGTTTTACCTCCTCCGTCGCCAGCTTCCTCGCTATCTCCGCCTTTCGTTCCTCGATCTCCTCAATCGTTCTACTCCCCAGCACTCCCCTTAGCTGGAGGTCCGCTGCATTTCTCTTGTCGAGCCAATCGTAGAGTTCCCGTTCTTTCTCGTTGAACTCAGCGACCGTGTTGCATTTCCCTCTGGCCAGCAACTCTCCCTCGTTCCTGCCGATGTCCTCGAGAGCTTTTTTCATATCTTGAATGCGCCCTTCAACAACCGAAATGTTGGTTCTATCTCGAATGATAGCAATTCTTGCCCGCGCACCTACCACCAGAAGAGCTGCACCTAGGATTATTAGGCTCAATAGGAAAGATAAGCCAACTGCAACTCCAATTATGCCGCCTGCCAATACTGCTATCGCAGCGGCCATTCCCTTCCCTGAACCGAAGAACACAACATACCTCCTTTTACCCAACCTCTTCTTCGCTTCAGCTAGTTCCTCTTCCCTCTGGGCTAGGTCCTTTTCGATGATTTCATGCCGATTCTGAATTGCATCCAGCTCCCTTCTGAGTTCCGAGGCCTCTTTCTTATCTCCAAGTCCTTCTATAGCCCCGAGGGCTTTGCCCGCTCTCTCAGAATCCTCCCTCAACTTCTTTGCGCTACCCAGTAATTTCTCTATGCCGTCATAGTCTTTGGTCAACCTCTGAATAGATGCCTCAATCTCTTTGCGCTGTCTGTTCTTTTCTAACAAAGCCCTGGCATTCTCGTACTGTTCTTTCGCCTCAGCCAGTTGTTTGGTCACTTCCACCAACTCGATTCTCTTTGCCTCAACTTTAGAGACTTCCTCCTTAACATCACCACATCTTTGCGAAGTACCCTGTATTCTGCTTTTGAGACTCGCCATGATGCCGGGGTTAATTGCGGCTTTGTCCAGCCCTTTCTTCATCTCGGCAACTTTGGCATCCAATTTCTGCACCACCTGCCAGGCAAACGTACTTTCCTTGCCTCCCATCACAACCTCCTCCAAGCTCTCGCTAATCTGCTTCTTACCCGATGAGATTTCGCTTACCTCGGATTGACGGATGCAGGAAGAACACGAGAAAAGCGTGTCAGATTTGGTTCCCAGTAACTCAGCCACTTTTGCTGAAATCTCTTTGAAAGTATTGAGCTCTTCTCCGGTATTATCGCAAACAAGCCTGATGCTTCCCTTGTCAAAGTCCTTCTCCAGCAAGTATCTGTTCCCTCCCTCCTCAAATTCCAAATTGGTACGAAACTGTCTGGGTGAGCCCCAAGAAGCATAATCCTTCAGCTCTTTCGCAGTGCTTTTTGGATTGTGGAAAAGGGCGACAATGATACCTTCGAGCAAAGTCGACTTTCCTACTTCGTTCACGGGACCTTTGACCACGTTTATCCCTGGACTGAACTGGGCTTGAAAATCGACGAGTCTCTTGAAGTCTTTGAGCTCGATCCTCTTCAGCCTCATCACAGGTCTTCCTTCGCGTCCAGCTTCCCATCCAGAAGAGCTACGCCGTATTGAAGGGCACTTTCAGCAATCTCTCTCTGTTCCCCTTCCGAACTCTGGATTTGCCTCTTCATCAGCCTAATAAATCCGTTCCTGATCAGCCGCTCTTCGTCCTCTGTGACCTCTTCGGACTTCGGATGAGACCTGTCCATAACACTGAGATGCAAGAATTTCTCCCCTAACTCACCTTCCAATTCCTCAGCATTTACTATGAGTTCGGCATCGCGAAGCCCCCTTAATGTGACTTTTCTTACCAGATTTTGATTTGCCCCTTCGGAGATTCTCGCTTTCAGCATCGGCAGGTCCTGGACTTCACCGACATCTATCTCCACTTCGCCGTAGTCACGCAGGCCAAGCATCTTGGGGTCGACCTTGACTTCACCACCGTCTGAGAGGCTCACTAAAAGCACTCCGCCCTTCTCCGTTTGGCCGGATATCCACTCCGGCGGGCCGGAATACCAGGCCTGGCGTCCTGCCGGGCATCTATAGACGCGGTGCCAGTGTCCCAGCGCCAGATAATCCATGCCAGCGGCTTCGACTTCTTCCAGCCTGAAGACATGGTCATCCTGGGCTGTTTTTTCCGGGATATATAACGACCCGTGGGCCATGGCAATATGTAATTTACTTGATGTCGAACGTCTGAGTCCCTTCAGCGGGCTCATGGATGACCTGTTGCTTAGATTCGGCTTTCCATATACCGTCAAATCGAGGCTGGGATACTCCTTACAGGACACATTTTCATCGGTAAAGACTTTTAGATTGGAGCATTTTCCTTCGAAGTCAACTTTTCTATAAACTGACGAGGAATCAAGAGAATCATGCGTGCCGGGGATAAGGCAGACTGGAATATTATTTGACCCAAGCAGATTTAATTGCTCTATTACCAGGTCTATATTCTTTTGCGGCTGCTGGTTGGAATCGAACAAATCTCCCGCAATTAAAACGATATTTACACGCTCAGCTATTGCAGTGGCAATAACATTCTTGAATGTAGTTCTCAGTTGCTCCCGTTGAGAGACGCCCTTCTCTCCCAGGCCCGAGAACTTTGCCCCGAGATGAATATCAGCGGTGTGCAAAATCTTCAGCATATCAAACGCCTCTTTGCCCGGAGAGCTGTCAAAATCCTTAAGCTAAGGCCCTCGTTGGGACTTCTTAGCCCACAATGACCGTCTTAGCCACGAACCCTAGGAAGAAACAAAACACCTACAGTGACCACGGTCGCTATCACGGAGATCAAATACATTCCTGCCCCCGCGGCCAGACCTATGGCAGCAGTTATCCAGATGGTAGCAGCAGTGGTTAGCCCTGCCACCTCCTTTTCACGCTGGCCACGCAGAATAACGCCAGCTCCAATAAAACCAATTCCAACCACCACCCCAGCGGCAACTCGAGAGATGTCAACCGTTGCACCATCAAACCCGTATACAGACGCTAAGGTGAAGAGGGCTGCCCCCGAGCTAACTAAAATGTGCGTGCGCAGCCCCGCTGCCTTGCCTGCTCGCTCCCGCTGATAACCAATACCCGCCCCCAAGGCAGCAGCCAACAGAAACCTCGCTATGATTGGCAGCAACGAACTCAACTAAATTTCTCCTTTCCTGCATACTCTACCAGCCAAAAGCCGATTCAGGGCGTTCATATATGCCTTGGCGCTGGCCACAATAATGTCGGTGGCGGCGCCACGCCCGGTGTAGGTTACACCCTCGCTTTCAATCCTTATCAAGACCTCTCCAATGGCATCTATCCCCTCGGTAATTGACTTAACAGTGAACTCCGTGAGTCTATTAGGTATCCCGACTATGCGGTTTATGGCCTTATATACAGCATCCACAGGACCTGTGCCCAGAGCAGCATCAGCCAAAATCTGCCCGTCCGGACTGATGAGCCTGACTGTCGCCGTAGGAATATTGTGGTCACCGCAGGAGACTTCCACATGGTCAAGATGATACACCTCCGTAACGGTACGCAGTTCTTCGGCTATCAGAGATTCAATATCTCTGTCTGTGACATCCTTTTTCTTGTCCGCCAGCGCCTTGAAGCCCTGAAAGGCGCGGTTCAAATCCTCTTCGCTCAAGCTGTAGCCCAGCTCGGATAATCTCTCTTTGAAGGCATGCCGGCCGCTCACCTTGCTCAGCACCAGACTACTTGAAGGAATGCCCACCGACTGAGGGTCCATAATCTCATAAGTTATGGACCTTTTGAGCACGCCATCTTGATGGATACCCGACTGATGACGGAAGGCGTTGGCTCCCACGATGGCTTTGTTAGGCTGGACAGCGAAACCGGTCAGCTCGCTGACCAGCCGGCTTGTTCGGTAGATTTGCGTCGTATCGATATTAGTGGTGAGTTTGAAGAAATCCCGGCGAGTTCTTAGAGCCATGACAATCTCTTCCATAGAAGCGTTGCCGGCTCTCTCACCGATTCCGTTAATCGTACATTCGACCTGCCGCGCACCTACCCTTATCGCCTCGAGGCTATTAGCCACAGCCAACCCCAAGTCATCATGGCAATGCACGCTGACCACAGCCTTGCCGATGTTAGGCACGTTGCCCAGTATGCCCCGGATCAGACTGCCGAATTCCTGGGGAGTAGCATAGCCCACCGTGTCCGGAATATTGACCGTGG
>JAOUDT010000098.1 GCA_029859145.1 Dehalococcoidia bacterium | reverse complement strand
GTAGGCCTGTGTACCCCTCATATATGGAACTTTGGGGAAGACGAAGCAATGGTTTTTGCATTTAGTGAACGAGAGGAGGCATTCCGAAAAGAAGTCGAAGACTTCGTAGACAAGGAACTGCCACCGGACTGGGTCGAGAAGAATATTTACTGGCCGGCGGGATATGGCACTCTGGCACAATTTGAGGAACCAAGCCCTCAGGTCGAACAATTCACCCGCCGATTGGCTGAGAAAGGCTGGCTGACCGTCTCATGGCCCAAGGAATATGGAGGGGCCGGACTTAGTTACGTGGAACAGGCCATCTTTCACGAGCGGATGAGCTACTATAGAGCTCCTGCTGGCGAAATAGCCACACGGATTGGCGGTCCCACCATAATGCTCTTTGGCAGCGAGGAGATGAAGAAAGAATGGTTGCCCAGGATAGCCAGAGGTGAGGTGAGATTCTGGCTGGCCTACAGCGAACCAAATGCCGGCTCTGACCTTTCTTCGATACAGACTAGGGCAATAGAGGATGGTGATGACCTTATCATAAATGGTCAGAAGATTTGGGGCACGGCTGCCCATGTATCGCACTATGCCTGGATGATTGTCAGGACAGACCCCACGGCTGCCCCACATAAGGGCATTTCGTTGGTCATCGTGGATAACGCAGCACCAGGTGTCACTATTCGTCCAATGAAGAACATCTGTGGCTTCTATTCTTTTAACGAAGTGTTCTTCGATAATGTTCGAATCCCCAAAAGAAATGTCGTCGGCGAGATGAACAAAGGCTGGTATTACCTAATGGTGGCCCTGGATTTCGAAAGGCTGGCAGTCCCGATAGGCGGTTTCAGGCGGACATTCGAAGAGATAGTGCAATATGCCAGGGAAACGAGACACAATGGAGAGGCCTTGAGTCAGCAGCCGCTAGTACGGAATCGGTTAGCCAACATGGCAATCCAAATCGAGATAGCCTATTTGCTTTTCTGGCAAACAGCGTGGATGCTCGACAGAAGTCTTGTCCCGAACATTGAAGCATCGCTGCTGAAACTATTTACCACTGAGCTGAGTCAAAAGCTGGCAAATACTGGGATGCAGGTTATGGGAC
The DNA here is from genome assembly GCA_029859145.1 of Dehalococcoidia bacterium. Classification (GTDB taxonomy): domain Bacteria; phylum Chloroflexota; class Dehalococcoidia; order GIF9; family AB-539-J10; genus RBG-13-51-36. The sequence continues at coordinate 4,131 of JAOUDT010000098.1, read as the reverse complement.
ATTATGGACAACTAGAAGGAGACTCTAAGTGGTCATCTTTGTACGGGCGGGTCTGTTTGGGCTGCCTAGACTGCATTTCGGCTCTGGTTGGTGCCGGTACTTCTGAAATTCAACGCAATATCATTGCTATGAGGGGACTTGGGTTGCCGCCAAAGTAAATGGGTCCTGGTATGTTGTATAAACTTTCGTGATAGGGGGAACAATATGGATCTTGGTCTGAGTGAAGAGCAAGAAATGCTGAAGAAATCGGCACGTGACTTTTTGCAGAAGGAATGCCCTAAACGATTAGTCAGGCAACTGGATGAGAGTGACGAGGGCTATTCTTCCGACTTGTGGCGCAAGATGGCAGAACTGGGCTGGCTGGGTTTGGTATTTCCTGAAGAGTATGGGGGCAGCGGGCGTGACTTCCTGGATTTGGCAATCCTTCTCGAGGAAATGGGATACAATATCGTACCGGGCCCCTTTTTCTCCACGGTGGTGCTCGGTGGACTCGCGATGCTGGCAGCGGGAAGCGAGGAGCAGAAAAAGCAGTTCCTGCCCAAAATTGCCTCCGGGGAAATGATTCTTAGCCTCGCCTTAACTGAACCAGCTGCTAGTTACGATGCCGCATCAGTTAAGACCAAGGCTAAAGCTCGTAACGGCGAATACGTGATCAAGGGCACCAAGCTGTTTGTGCTTAATGCCAACGTCGCCGACTACATTCTGTGTGTGGCCAGAACACGAAAGACGAAGAATCCAGAGGACGGCATCACTCTTTTTCTTGTGGATGCAGAAAGCCCGGGGCTCGAGTGCACGCTGCTCAAGACTCTGGCGCGTGACAAGCAATGTGAAGTCGTTTTCGACAATGTGACCGTATCGGAGAGAAGCGTAGTAGGTAAAAGAGACGAGGGGTGGCCGGTGGTGAAAGATATTCTCCAGAAAGCTGCGGTGGCGAAATGTGCTGAGATGGTCGGTGGTGCCCAAGCAGCATTGGATATGGCAGTCAATTATGCCAAAGAGAGGGTGCAGTTCGGCAGGCCTATTGGCAGTTTCCAGGCTATCCAGCACTACTGTGCCAATATGGCCATGGATGTTAGTGGTTCACGGTTTGTTACATACAGAGCGGCTTGGAAGGTAAGCGAAGGCCTTCCCGCTGCCTTGGACGCTGCCATAGCCAAAACATGGGTAGGCGAGGCCTACGGACGTGTTGCTCTGTCAGCGCACCAAATATTCGGGGCAATCGGCTTTACCATGGACCATGACATACACTTATACTATAGGCAGGCAAAGGCTGCTGAGATAATCTTTGGTGGCGCTGATTTTCACCGTGCTATCGTGGCTCAGGAATTGGGTCTCTAGTATGGGCGTCTTTGTCTCAGTGGAGGGTGTTGCCTACCTAGATCTTCGGGTGCCCTTGCTTACAAACCTATCCATTCTTCTCAGTGCTTCCTCGATATTAGGCAAAGAGGTAGCATAACAGCAACGGACAAAACCCTCACCCGATGGTCCAAAGGCAGTGCCTGGGACAACAGCAACTTTTTGTTCCAATAGCAGTTTTTCAGCAAAGTCTTCCGAATGCATCCCGGTAGCCTTTACAGAGGGAAAGGTAAAGAACGCGCCCTTGGGCTCGAAACAGGGCAAACCAATCTCATTCAATCTCTTTACCATGAAACGGCGTCGTCTGTTGTACTCTTGGACCATCTTTTCGACCTCGCCTTCGCCATTTCTCAAGGCCTCGATAGCTGCCATCTGAGTCATCGTCGGGGCACAAAGCAGGGTGTATTGATGAATTTTTGTCAGGGCTTGAATGAAACGGCGGTCGGCTGCCACATAACCAATACGCCAACCTGTCATGGCATGGGATTTAGAAAATCCGCTAATCAGGATGGTGCGCTTCTTCATCCCGGGAAGGCTGGGAAAACAAATATGCTCCGCCCCATAGATTAGACGGGCGTATATTTCATCCGATATTATCAGCAAGTCTTGCTTCCTGGACAGCTCGGCAATAGCATCAGCCTCTTTTTTGGACATGACCGCACCCGTAGGATTCGCCGGGTAACCTATCAAGATAGCCTTTGTCCTCTTTGTGATCCTGGCTTCTATATCGGTGGCCCTGACTACAAAGTTGCTTGTTTCGTCTGTGGGAACAGGGATAGGCATGCCACCAGCCAGCGTGATGTCGGCAGGATAAGCCACGTAGCAAGGGTCGGGGATTATGACCTCGTCGCCAGGATTGATAATTGCCCTGAGAACAAGGTCTAATCCTTCGCTGCTTCCCGCAGTAACAAGAATTTCGTGCTCGGGATTATAGCTTACCCCGTAGTGAAGCTCCAGGTAGCAGGCCAATTCCTGACGTAATTCCGGCATGCCGGAATTCGAAGTATACATGGTATAGCCTTTTTCCAGAGAGTATATGCCGGCCTCTCTGATATGCCAGGGAGTAACGAAATCAGGCTCACCTATACCAAGTGAGATAACATCTTCGATGGAGGAAAGCAGGTCAAAAAACTTCCTGATGCCTGACGGTGGAAGCGTAGCCACTTTCTGTGAGATCAGGTTATCGAAAGCTTCGGTTGAAGTGGATCTTATATTTGGCATGTCAGGGTGTTATCGGTAGGCGTCTATTTGTTTCCTTCGGAACGTGAAAGGCCTCGCCATATTCCTTGTATCGTTTGAGAAGAAAGTGGGTCACAACACTCTGCACCTGCTCCAGGGGAGCCAGTTTCTCTGCCACAAAACTGGAAATCTCCTGCATATTTTTTCCTCTCACTAGTATGGACAGGTCATAGGTACCCGAGACCAGATATGCAGAATATACTTCGGGGAATTGATAAATGCGCTCGGCAATGGCATCGTAGCCGACACCGCGCTGCGGCGTTATTCGCACTTCGATTAAGGCCCATATATCTTCCCTTTCTAACCTAGGCCAGTTTATTATGGCTTTGTATTTCAGGATAGTCCCATCTTTCTCGGCTTGCCTGATTCTTTTTTTCACTTCGCTGACGGGCTTATCCACCATAGTGGAAATCTCTTCCGGAGTCGCCCGGGCATTTTGTTCCAGAATTTCAAAAATCTCTTTCATGAGTTCTCCTTAAAGCATCAGACCAGTTCAACAGCGGACCATCGGTCGGTTGCCTCATTGTAACACAGGTCGAATCGTCTGCCATCGTGAGTGACAACTCTGAACAGCCTTCTGGCCGGTTCCTGCCAGGCTTTTTCTACTGACTTTACTTCCAGTTCACTTTCTTGCCAGACGAAGGACCGTGGCTCTTCGGCATAGAGATAGCCTGAATAACACTTTACGCTTGTGTCCATAGTCTGCCACCAGCATATCGCGAGATAGTTGACATAATAGTTACGCCCGATAGTTTAGTTTGCCCGGTCAGAATAAGATCAGAAATAAGGCATCTTGATTGCTTAGTGCTGGTCTCATTGTAACACAGTCCAAGCAGTCTACCATTCTGAGAGACAACTGTGGAGCCTGGTGTAAAGTTGTTTTCTATTGATTGACAAAGGTGACACGCTCAAGTAGTATCAAATATCAGGAGAGACGGAAGATGAAAAAAGATTTGTTGTCAATCGCTGACCTTGACCGTAGAGAGATTGAGGGTCTGATAGAGAAAGCCCGACGTATGAAACGTAGAGGACCGAGTCCGCTCCTCGCGGGGAAAACCCTGGCACTCCTTTTCGAGAAACCTTCCTTGCGAACCAGGGTCAGTTTTGAGATGGCTATGTATCAACTGGGCGGACATAGCATCTACCTATCACCAGAAGAGGTGGGCGTGGGCAAGCGAGAGGCAGCGGCTGATGTGGCGCGGGTGCTCAGTCGCTATGTGGACGCCATAGGCGCTCGCACATTTTCCCAGGAGACTTTGCGTATTCTGGCTGGCCACTCTTCTGTGCCCGTAATTAACGCCCTGTCCGACCTTGAACACCCCTGCCAGGCTCTTGCTGACTTTCTGACCATGTATGAAAAGAAGAACAAACTTCGTGGCTTGACTTTGGCGTTCATTGGTGACGGCAACAATGTGGCTAATAGCTTGTTTCTCTGTGCCTGTCTGGTGGGCATGAATTTCCGCCTTGCCTCTCCACTGGGCTATGAAGCTAAGAAGGATGTGTTGAGTAAAGGAAGGAAATTCGCCGCTCTCAGTG
>JAOUDT010000097.1 GCA_029859145.1 Dehalococcoidia bacterium | reverse complement strand
TTAAACGGTAGGAGGTGTTCATGATAGATTACATGGTAGGCTATTTCGAATCCTTCTTTCAAAACCCCAGCGGCTCTGTGACCCATCTGGCCATGGCCATTGGTCTGGCTATAGGTTTTGGCGGGGTTTGGCTGACTGCATACTGGCCCCCACTCTTCAGAAAACCTCGGCTGTGGGCCGTGCTCGTAGGCAGTGCCTTTCTGACCCCGGCTGCTATTTGCTTCATTCAGATTCCTCTGCAGATTTGGACCGGGCAGGCGCTGATTCATTTCTGGAGCAACGAAACCCTCATGCGTTGGATTCCTCTGGCCGCGATACCATCAATACTTCTCACTGGGCTGGTTCAAGAAGGAGCGAAACTGGTGCCAGTGGTTGTTTACTGGTGGCGTAGCGGCAAGAATATCGACCCCAAGCTGGGGCTGGCCATCGGGGCCGTGGCCGGAGCTGGATTTGCCATCTTGGAAGCGCAGTGGGTGCACAATCAGATGTTTGCCTCGGGTTGGACATGGGGATGGGTGCAAACCTACGGCTTCGCAGCACTGTTTGGATTTTGGGAGAGGTTCTTTACCGTAGCCGCTCATATCGGTTTTTCCGCTCTGGCCGGGTATGGTCTGGCCAAGGGTTGGGGATGGCAGTTCTACCTCGTAGCTTCTGGCCTGCACGGCCTGCTCAACTATGGCACAGTTCTATGGCAGGCAGGGCTCCTGGCCGACCTTCATGTGGAAATCTATATTGCCGTTCTGGGCGCACTGGTAACGGCCTGGGCCCTGTGGCTGCGCTGGAGAAAAACGACGGCTGAGCCGGGGCCTGAGCCTGAGGCTGAGGCTGAGACTGAGACTGAGGCTGAGGTATCGACTCCGTGAGATAATGACCGCGAAAAAAAGCATTTTGCGCTGGGAGCTAGGCGGGATTGTCTTTATAGTCGTTTTGGGGACGGTACTGCACTTTGCCTTCGACTGGTCCGGACGGTGGATTCCTCTCGCCCCGATTGCCGCCGTGAATGAAAGCGTATGGGAACACCTGAAATTGGGTTTCTGGCCGGCATTGGCATATGCGGCTCTGGAATATGGTCGCTTTGGGAGGTCGGCAAAGAATTTTGCCTTGGCCAAGACCGTGGGAATTTATGTGATACCAATCACCATTGTAGTCCTTTATTATGTGTACACGGCTATTCTGGGGCACGGTCTGCTGGCGGTTGACATCGCGATTTTCGTTGTAGCGGTAATAGCCGGGCAACTGGTGAGCTACAGACTGCTGGCTGCCTCTCCGGTGTCGGAGAGGCTTAACCGTTTCGCCCCGATTGCTCTGGCTGTCCTGGCTGTTATCTTGGTGCTATTCACTTTCTGGCCACCTCGATTTCCGCTCTTTAGAGACGCCGTCACGGGTGGCTATGGCATTATCGGGTAGTAGTGAGAGAAATGTGAGCGCGTGAACAGAGTTATCGTTGGGATGTTGCCAGGAAAATCGTCAAATCGCAAACAGATAATTTTGTAGAAGGAGGAAAGCATGGCAGAGGAAAAAGAAAGGCGCTGGTACCGACGGCGCGGCGCGGCGACTCTGGCAGGCCCGATCTGGTTCATCGGCTGGCTATTTACGATCGGTTACTGCAATCTTCTCTGGTGGCAGATCTTGCTGGGCATCGTCGTCTGGCCCTACTTTCTGGGCCGGGCACTGGGGGGCTAACCGGTCAAGAGGGACTTCTCTGACTCGGGCAGGCAAGAAGAATAGCGATAGCAGTGGTAGCGGGGGCGGGATTTCAACCACCGTGCGTTAGTGGATTGGGAAAGCATCTAGCCATCTACCAAGTTTCTGTGTATCTTAGAATTACTGCTATCCTTTGCTTAGGTAATAAGCATACATTTCATACATCGGTCTTATTGGGTTGTAAACAAAACCATGTATCCAGTCTCGAAAGAAATAGACACCCAGTAGTTGACCTATCATGATGCTGGGGACTTCGTCATAATATAATTCTGCTATCTGATCATAAAGTATTTGTCTTTCCGAATGGTTGCTTGAGGAGATTGCTTCTTCAATAAGATCGTCGGCTGCTTCATTACTATATCGCTGCGCTCTCGCGAATGCGCCTTCACTATGCATATAAGGAAAGACGAAATTGTGGGGGTCAGGATAGTCGGCAGTCCAACCATTTATATACATAGGTATACGTCCGAACGTCATCGCGTCAAGCATGGTTGGCCACGCCATTAACTGAATATTTATTCTAAATAGTGGATTGATCTCAAACAGATTATTCTGCAATATCTCACAGGCAATCTCTCCCGCGTCGTCCCCTGATGCATGTACAAGCGTCATTTCAAAACCATTCTCCCACAGCGATCCATTCCAGGCCGCTCTCAAGTGCTCCTCTGCCCTTACCAGATTCAGCCCATAACTTGGCCAGTCAGATTTATAGTAAGGTATGCCTTCGACTATTGGTGAAGATCTTTGGTGCCCATATCCTGCCATCGCATCAGCAATATAAGTGTCCCAATCGAAAGCATAGGCAAACCCCTTGCGCACATCAACATCGCCGAAGAAATCCGTGGGTATACCGTTGCCATCCAACTGGCCACTACCGATCAACGTGCTGTAGGGGTCAATATCGAACTGGAAGAAAAACGCTTGATTGAGTAACGTAGGTACAGCGTCATAAACCAGGATTCCCGGCATTGCCTTTACTTCCGGGATTTGTCCACCTGGAACAATGGCACAATCAACGTCACCTAACTGTAGCATCAAATATCTTGTGCCCCATTCGTCAACTACTTGGGTGAGGACTCTGCCAAAACTAGCCGGTGTGCCCCAATAGTCATCATTTCTCACTAACCTTATTTGAATTCCGGGTTCCCAAAGCTCTAAAATGAATGGGCCGGTACCGCAGGCTATCGAATGTATTGGAGAGCCACCAGGAGCAGGGTTATTCAAATCTTGGTATGATTCCTCGGTTCCAGTCCAATCACCATTCTGTATACACCACTCCATATCAACTATAGAACCCCAGGAAGAGGCTAGAATCTGCAAGAACGGTTCATATGGGGTAGCCAGATTGAATTGTACCCATTGGCCATCGACTTCCACTTTGCCCTTGATCTCCGCAAGCGGGATCAGACCAGTCTCGGTTCGAGAGGTGTAAACCCCCAGACCGAAAAGGGGTTCAAAAAACATCCATTGCGGTCCCAGCGCGTAATCTTGAACCATTCCCCTTTCAAATGAATATTCCACATCTTCCGGGGTTAATGGATTTCCATTGTGAAAAGTTACCCCTTCGCGAATCTTGAATCTATAGGTCTTTCCATCTGGAGAAATCGTCCACTCTGTTGCTAGCCCTGGAACAAACTCACTGGTACTATCGCTATCGAATCTAATTAGGGTTTCATAAATATTTAGTATTTGCGCAGCACTTACAGTATCATAGGCGTAGGCGGGATCTAAACTAACCACATCGGAAATCTCCGCTATGACAAAGGTATCGGGATTCTTGATCTCGCCACTACAGGCGGAGAGGGACAATAGCACGAAACACATGCTAATTGCGATTATATTGGCTATTCTTTTCTTTATCATTTTCTTCCTCACCAATATCCTGAGCCAGGCGACCCGCATCATCTTGAAAACTACTTTATAGCAAATGCTAGCGGTTTTGTAAACCCATCTGGACTGTTTGAATATTTTGGTGATGCAAGAAGAGGCATTAGAAAACAGAGAAGGACGTCTATCTTGATGAACAACCAGGTGAAAAATTACTGGCAGCGGCTCGACTTGAACCAGCGTCCAAACTGCAGGTGATATAATTATATGACTCACACTAGATTGGCTGGAATTCGCAATGGGGCGCAAAAGAAAACCGGTATCCTTCCGTACTTCAGAGGTGGCACATGTGGTCGGCGCTAGCTATAACCAGCTCGTGTATTGGGACAAGACAGGCCTGGTGAAGCCCAGCTTGAGAGCAGCATCGGGACGAGGTTCGCGCCGTCGCTATTCTGTAGAAGACATTTTCGAACTAAAAATACTGATGAAATTGCTGGATAGCTCGGTGTCTCTACAGCGGATACGGTCGAGTTTCCGCTTCATACGAGGTCAATCCAGGGCTTTGTCATCCTTCGTAGTGCTCACGGATGGGAAGACAGTCTATTTCTACGAGGACTACGACGTTCTCGTGGACACGTTAAAGGAAGGTCAGACAGTATTACGCATCGCAGTCCAAGACTTGATTGCAGAGGTACAAGCCAAGTTGACCAGCGGGCAGTGAGCATGGAGGGTATCCAGTCTGTTCCAGTGGCAGAATATGGCAACGGCGGGATTTGGACTATTGTGCCTTTCTCGTTCCAATCATATTGGCAAAAGAAGCACTCGTTGATATAATATTAGTATAGTACAGGCAAGGAGGTTACGAATATGTGCAACACCTGCAAGGCCCACAACCCGGGGCGATACGCCGCCAAACCCGCGGCGAAGCCGGCAAAGAAGAAGGCGCCTGCCAGGAAGAAATAACGGACTGCCTGGAGCGGCAGCAGTGAGACTTGGGCCACAAGGGATAGGTGGTCAGTCCTGAACGGGATTCATCTAGTCGAGAATACAGCTGCAACACCGACAATCGCCAGTACTATCCCGATTCCCATCAGCATTACCGGGAAATAGCCGCTGCCAACGTCTTTGCTCGACAGGTATGCCAGGACAAAAAGCACTGCGCTAAGACTAAACGGTGCGATGATTCTGGCTACTTTCATTTGCCCTCCTCAACAATGCCGTTCCAAATAATAACACATTTGACTCAATACTCACACTGCTTTGCCCTGGCGCCGACACAGGGCTTGACAAAGCGAGACAATAGGTTTAAGACTACTGGGCTTCAAAACAAGAAAGAGCCGGGAGGTGTGATATGAAGAAAGCACTGATAATAGTTGCGATAGTAGTAGCGGTGGCAGGAACTTCTACCGCGTTGGTTTTGAGGGGTTTGCCGGGGGTTCTGGTTGGGTCTGGGAATCTTGAGACCGAACAGTATGCTTTTGTCAATTTCACCAGAATTGAAATCAGCAGAGCTTTTGAATTCGAAATCGAGCAATCCGACTCGTACGGCATAAATGTCACCGCCGACGATAATGTGATGGACTACGTCCAGGTTATCTGGGATGGCGAGACTTTGAAGATAAGGCTGACGGGAATCATAAGCCTTCAACAAGTAACTTTGAGAGCGTCGGTGACTATGCCGGAACTCAGCGGATTGACTGTCTCGGGAGCGTCGCGCGGCACTGTTTCCGGCTTCAGTTCAACCGATAACATGGATATCACAGTATCTGGAGCCAGCATGGTTACCGCCGATAT
>JAOUDT010000096.1 GCA_029859145.1 Dehalococcoidia bacterium | reverse complement strand
CGGAATTCTCGGGGGGATAGACCTCTGCAGCTCCCCACACCGGGAAAATCCTGAACCTTCTCATCCTGAGATTTAAGGCAAAAGCCTCGGCCAGATTAGGATACTCGCTCACTATTCGGCAGTCATGTCTCCGCGCTGATAGCTCATTGAGACTGGTTATTCCCCCTTGGGCACTGGCAACCACATGAATGTCGCCTTCGCCATAATTCAGGCTCGCCATCTTCACCAGAGCCCCAGCCGGATATTTCACCAAGTATTCCTCAATCCAATCCAAGCCACAAATGCCCAGGTCGTAATTACCGACGGCTACCTGTATGGGTATATCCTTTTCCTGAAGTATCTTAGCGGCAAGATTGGAAAACCTTGCCGAGCGCAGGCGATATTGCTTTGTTTTGTCGCCATAACCATCAAATCCCAGGCCTATCTCAGCAAGCAAGCTAGCTGTCGGTGATAAAAACCTGCCTTTCGGGACGGCAAACTTGATGTAGCCGGTCTGGTAGTCCTTCATCCCTCACTTACCACTTTAAGAATCTCTGCCAACGAAGCTACCTCTCGACGCCGCTTTTGCCTGCAGTCCTTGAGCACAAACCGAGAGGGCCGCTTTCCTGACACCGACACGACCCATCCGTAATCAGATTCCGCTCGACCCGTAAAGTCAAGCTCCGCAAGATATCCAGCGCCCCGCAGGGATTCCGCCACACTGAAGCACGTTTCTACTATTTCCGGAGTCGCTCCCGCGCCTTTGATCAGGATTCCGGATTTGTCCTTCTTCTTCTCCTGTGGCAGCAGTCGCATCACAAGGTCCGCATATAGGGCAAACCCGCAGGCAGGGATGTTCCCTCCATTCATAAGGGGCACAAGCTTGTCATATCTCCCGCCGCCACCTATTTTTTCCCCGGCAGCCAAGAACTGAAAACAGATCCCCGTATAGTACTCAAAGCCGTGCATAGCGGCGATATCGATTTCATAGCTGCAATCCAGGTTATCCAGTAACGTGGCGATGCTCAGGAAGTCGTCCAGGCTGGACTTGAAGTCTGGCGAAGCTTTGGGGAACGAAGCTTTTACATTGCGTAGAAAGCTGCTGGATTTCCCCTTAAGACCCAACAACGCAGCCGTTAGCCTTTCCAGTTCCGGGTTAGTGGATTTTGCCCTGGTTAACGCCTCCCAATCTCCCTCCAAAATGCGGTCCATTATCTTGGCTTCCTCAGCGGGGCTGAGCCTAAATTCCTTGAGCAACGCCCTCACCAGGCCGGCATGAGATAGCTGCAGCTTGACATTCGCTATGCCAAGTCTGCGGATAACGTCCTCAGCAAGCAGAATTACCTCCACGTCCGGACCGAATTTCGTACCGCCGAAAAACTCTGCTCCGCATTGCCATCTTTCCCTGTTCTTCTTGCCGGTTCCCTCGAAAGCGAAGATATTGGTCACATAGAAAAGCCTGGCCAATTCCCGTCCGCTGAGATTGTCTATGTAGAGCCTGGCCACAGGAATGGTACCATCTGGCCTCAGGACAACCCGCTCGCCGCTCCAGCCATCCCAATCGAGAAAGGAATACACCTTGCCCAACATGCCCGGAGTGAGTGTTCCCGTGGCTGTAAACAGGTAGAGATACTCCAGGGTCGGCGTCCTCACTTCCTGGTAGCCCCAGTTACGACAGCAACTCCGGAAGACATCTTCAATACGGCGAAAGCGCAACATGTCATCGGGGAGCAGGTCCTGCATTCCTTTGCACCTTTGGTTCTTCATACTCGGGCTATTCTACACTAAGCTGTTCACAGCTTCAACGACAGATCTGGAGTTCTTGTTGTTTTTGTTGGTTTCAATTGCATAGTCTATAATTAACATGAGGATAATGAGAGATGCTTAGAACTGGACTGAGGGTCTTCCTTATCGCGTGGCTCGTGATGCCCCTCGTTGCGGGTTTAGGAGGCAGCTTGCTCGCTGCCGCCAGCCCCACTACTGTTGAAGTCCTGACCGTGGATGGCACCATTGTACCCGTGATAGCTGACTATATTGATCGGGGCATCAGCCATGCTGAGAAGAATGATGCTACTGTCTGCATAATTGAGCTGGACACGCCCGGCGGGCTTCTGGACTCAACCGAGCAGATAGTCCAGAGGATTATGATTGCCGACATACCCATCGTGGTCTACGTCTCACCCAAAGGCGCCTGGGCCGCCTCAGCGGGAACCTTCATTACCCTATCAGCTCATATTGCGGCTATGACCCCGGGTACGACTATCGGCGCTGCCCATCCGGTAGCTGCTGGAGGAGAAGAAATACCGGAAGACCAAATGAAGAAAATAGTCGAATTCTCAGCTAAGTGGATGAGAACTATAGCTGAAGAACGCGGCCGCAATGTTGAAGAGGCTGAGTTAGCAGTCACACAGAGCAAATCATTCACCGATGTTGATGCCCTGGAAAACAACCTCATCGACCTGCGAGCCGAGAATCTAGCGGACCTTGTTTCCAGAATCAATGGCTGGAATGTCACTCTAGCCAGCGGCAAGCAAGTCACCATTGATACTACGGAGTATTCCACAACTAGAAATGCAATGAATGACGTTGAAAGATTCCTGCATGCCATGAGCGACCCCAATATTGCCTATATCCTTTTGACCCTGGCCACCATAGGGTTAATCACTGAGATTTCCAGCCCGGGGTTGATTCTGCCTGGAGTAATTGGCGGCATCAGCTTGTTCCTGGCGTTTTACTCCTTGGGTGTGCTTAATGCCTATTGGGGAGGCATAGCACTTATTTTGCTTGCCGTTGGGCTTTTCATCGCCGAATACTTCACCACCACTTTCGGGCTGTTGACTGCCGGAGGCATAATCTCACTGGTAGTGGGCTCGCTGATACTGTTCAGCGGTAGCCCAGGGATAGAGGTAAACAGGGGGCTCATTGCCGGAGTCGCAGTAGGATTTAGCGCCTTTGCTGTCTTTATCCTCGGCGCTATTATCCGCGGGCAAAGGCGGCGCAAGGCCACCGGAGCTGAGGGAATGATTGGGGCGATAGCCATAGCCAAAACAAGCCTCGACCCTACGGGCACGGTCCTCGCTGAGGGAGAATTATGGACGGCCACATCCGAAGGCGGTAGAGTAGCGCCAGGTGAACAGGTGATAATAAGCAAAGTGGAGGGGCTGAGATTATGGGTAACGAAGAAATCAAAGTAATAGGAGGGCGCTAACATGGAAATGACTGCTCCAATTATCGTAGCCATAGTCTTCGCCGTCGGCTTTGTCGCTTTCGTCATCTACGCCATTGTCAAGGGTCAGAAGCGAAAACTCTCAGTCGGGGTGGAGGAAATGATAGGGAAGGAGGCCGTCGTACGAACCACCCTCAATCCGAAGGGCACGGTTCTAGCCGAAGGAGAGTTGTGGACAGCCATAGCTGAAGATAGTACAATAGACGCCGGAGAGGAGGTGATCATAACCAGAACAGAAGGGCTAAGATTGTGGGTGATCAGAAAATCTAGATAAAAGGAGAGGAAATGGACATTTTCATCTATGTTCTTATTGCAGTAGTAGTAATAGTACTTCTATCCGCGGCTATCAAAGTCGTTCGAGAATACGAAAGAGTGGGTGTTTTCCGACTGGGTAGATTCGTGGGTCTGAGAGGGCCGGGTTTGGTCTTGATTATACCTTTCATTGAGATGGTGCGAAAAGTCGACCTGCGGGTAGTCACCATGGACGTCCCCCAGCAAGAGTGTATCACCGTAGACAACGTTACTGTCAGGGTTGACGCCGTGGTTTACTTCCGGGTGGTCAATGCCGGAGATGCTATTCTCAAGGTGCTGGACTATATCAAGGCAACCTCGCTGCTTGCCCAGACCACTTTGCGAAACGTTGTCGGGCAATCTACGCTGGATGAGTTGTTAGGCCAGCGCGACCGACTTAACGAAAAGGTAAAGACGACGGTAGACGAAGGCACCGACCCCTGGGGTGTGAAAGTCAGTATGGTTGAGGTTAAGGATGTGCAACTGCCGCAGACAATGCAGAGGGCGATGGCTGCCCAGGCTGAGGCTGAGCGAGACAGAAGAGCCAAGGTAGTGCACGCCGAGGGTGAAGCCCAGGCAGCAGAGAAATTAGCCGAGGCTGCTAAAGTTATCTCCAGCCAGCCATCAGCTCTCCAGCTTCGCTACTTACAGACATTGACCGCCATCTCCACGGAAAAGACCAGCATTATCGTATTCCCTCTGCCCGTGGATTTGCTGGCCGCCGTGTTGGAGAAGGCTGGCAAGTCAGAGAAAAGTAAATAGTACGACACAGTCTGCGCGACTCTTGGTAATATCGGGACATGCCAGTTCTGGGCGGCGGTTCCAGCGATAGGCTAGATCTTGATGGGGATGCTGAACCGTCCCTAGCTCAGTGTCGTGCTTGCATGTAAGAATGCTCCATCAGGCAAATCTTCTTAACTCAGGGGGTAGCTATGACCAGCAGAACCAAGCAAGAATGGCGTGACGCTACACTGGCTCCGGCTTTGAAGCGATCTGCCGAGCGCCAGGAGAAGTTCGAAACCAGCTCGGCTATGGAGATTGACACTATTTACACACCTGAAGACCTGACAGATTTTGACTACATTCGAGATTTGAGCTACCCCGGAGAGCACCCCTTTACCCGCGGTGTGCAGCCAAATATGTATCGCGGCAGAATGTGGACGATACGCCAGTACTCCGGCTTCGCCACTGCTGAGGAGACTAACCAGAGGTACCGCTATCTTTTGGAGCAGGGGCAGACCGGCCTGAGTGTAGCCTTCGACTTGCCAACACAAATTGGCTATGACTCCGACCATTCCTTAGCTAGAGGCGAAGTGGGCAAGGTTGGGGTTGCCATAGACAGCCTCCGAGATATGGAGATTCTTCTCCAGGATATACCTCTGGACAAGGTAAGCACTTCCATGACCATAAATTCCACGGCGCCGGTTCTCCTGGCCATGTATGTCGCCCTGGGCAAGAAACAAGGAGTCGAGCCCACTGAGTTAAACGGCACTACTCAGAATGACATACTTAAGGAGTATATTGCCCGGGGCACCCATATCTTCCCGCCCCGTCCTTCTATGAGGTTGGCTACTGACATATTTGCCTATTGTGCCAAGCATGTCCCTCGCTGGAATACCATCAGCATCAGTGGCTACCACATACGAGAAGCCGGCTCCACCGCGGCTCAAGAGATCGGTTTCACCCTGGCCAATGGCATTGCCTATGTTCAGGCAGCTATCGATGCCGGGCTTGATGTGGATGCATTCGCTCCCAGGCTGTCATTCTTCTTCAATAGCCACATCAACTTCCTTGAAGAAATTGCCAAGTTCAGGGCGGCACGACGCCTCTGGGCGAAGATTATGAGA
>JAOUDT010000095.1 GCA_029859145.1 Dehalococcoidia bacterium | reverse complement strand
AACTATGCCCAGCAGCTTGTCTCTGCCTGCTGTGATTTGGACGTTATAGCGCTGTGCTGCTGGCGCCACTCCTGCCACCGAAGGGGCATCCTGGGCAACTGCCTGTGCGTCTTCCCAAGTCAGTCCTGAAGTGCCACCCACCGTGACCCCACCGATGTCACGAGGCATGACATATATCAGATTAGACCCCAGGGACGTGAAAGCCTCTTCAACTTCAGCCGCCTGTGTCTGCCCCAAAGACATTATGGCGACAACCGCAGCCACACCAATCATGATGCCCAGCATGGTCAAGATTGACCTTAGCTTATTACTGAGCAAAGCCCGCAGCGCCGTAGCGAAACAATCGCCGAATTTCATTGTGATGCCTCTATCAGACCATCGCGAATTCTAATGGTGCGCTCAGTATAAGCGGCAATATCTGGCTCATGAGTCACCAATATGATGGTCATTCCCTGTTCGTTCAGTTTCTTGAAAATCGCCATGATTTCCTGGCTGGTGCGGGTGTCGAGGTTGCCTGTCGGTTCATCGGCTAATATTAGGGAGGGATTATTTACCAAGGCTCGAGCGATAGCTACCCTTTGTTGTTCCCCTCCAGCCAGCTCGCTTGGCCTGTGAGTGACCCGTTGAGCCAGTCCCACCGACTCCAGTACCTGTAGTGCCCTTTGTCGCCGGTTGCTGGCGCCACTGTAGATAAGCGGCAGTTCCACATTGGCTAGAGCCGTGGTCCGTGACAACAAATTGAAGCTTTGAAAGACAAAGCCTATCTTTCTATTTCTTATCTCAGCCAACTGGTTATCATCAAGCTTGTCTACTTCAATGCCGTCCAAAAGATATTCCCCAGAAGTAGGTTTATCCAAGCAGCCGATGATATTCATCAGGGTAGACTTCCCCGAGCCCGAAGGCCCTACGATAGATATCATCTCTCCAGACTCAATGCGGCAGCTAATCCCTCGTAGAGCAGGAACCTCAGTCTGCCCCGTCTTATACACTTTGGTTATGTTTTCCAGTTCCAGCATTGGCTACCTCATGAAGAAGCCGTCCTGTCGCTCCTCGGCGGCAGGTATTACCACCTCCTCCCCCTCCTCCAATCCCGACAGCACTTCAGTGTTGATCCCATCGGTCATTCCTAGGGTGATTGCCCGTTCTTCCTCCTGCTCATCTACGAGTACCACAACCATTGGGTTTTCCAGGGTCCCCCGAATGGCTCTGTTCGGTATCACCAATACATTATCGCGACGCTCGATTATGACCTCAGCGTCGGCAGTCATGCCATCTTTCAGATTGGCACCAGGATTCTCCAGTGTTATGGTAGTCTCGTAATATACCACCCCGATTAGAGATGTACCTGTCGGGGAGATAAAAGCCACCCTGCCCTTCACTTCCTCGTCGGGCAAGGCATCTAATACGATATTCGCTTCCTGGCCTACCTCCACAATGGCGATATCTATTTCATCAATGAAGCCGTGCATCTGTATTCCACTGGTATCAACTAGAGTTATTGACGGAGCAGCCAGTGTTGCCGCCCCGATTCCTTCTCCTTCACTTATGGTGATGTCACTTACCACGCCATCAAAGGGAGCCACTATTACCGCCTTTTCCATGTTGAGTTCTGCCGATGCCAGGCCAAGTTCTGCTATTTCCAGATTCATTTTCGCCACATCCAGATTCGCTTTAGCCGTATCCTCATCCATACCCAGCAACCCGGTTAGGGATCCGATCACGTCCTCTAAAAACTCCAAACCTTCAGGTGCCTGCCAACCCTCCTTAGCCTTTTCATATTGCGCCTGGGCTACCCTTACCTGTTTCTCCGCCATTTCAACCTGCAGTTCAGCCATCTCTATACTTGATTCTAAAGATGGGGCATCCAGTCTGGCTAATACCTGGCCTTCTGTCACGTTGTTTCCTTCGGCGACCAGTACCTCTGTCACGGTACCCGTGATGCCAAATGATAAATATGCTTTGTTAAGCATTTCTAAGTTGCCGTCCACTAGAACGGTTTTCACTACATCACCGCGGCTGACTTCAACGGTATTCGCCGTAGCTTCCGGGCCAGCGCCTCTGGTGAGTACGATACCCAGTACTACACCAACGACAACCACGCAGATAGTTATTATTAGTATTCGCTTCTTTTTCATTTTTCTTTGTACCGCCTCTCTAATGCGACAAAATGCCTATTATAGCAATAATTCCGTATTCTCCAGCAAAATAACATGCCGTATATCCTGATCACATCATTGACTTCGATCATGTTCACTCTGTGACCCCCGTGTTGGCTTTTCTACTCTCCTTGACCAACTTGGTGATCTCATCAAGGCGGCTACTTAGTATATTAAGCATCTTCTCCGCCGCCTCGACCTTGATAAGGATAAGCCCCAACCCCTCAAAATGACCGAAAACCAGAAATTTGTTGCCGCTATCCATACTCAATTCCTTTCTGGCTTCCACGGGAACTACCAGCTGCCCTCGAGGCCCAAGCACAGCCGTGCCAAAGCACCTGCCTATTACCCGCATATCACTTCGTTTCATTCTCACCTCCTGCATAAGCAAAATCCGTATTGTATGATTTATCTTACTAGCTTGTCAAGTCAAATGAGGCCAACGATCCAACATGGCCTGTGAGCTTTGAATGTAATGGTGGAGTCTACCCTTGTCGTATGGGCGGGGATGAGCCGCGCATCTGAATTGTTCATGGTGAGCGTGTCGACCTTTGGACAGCAGTTGCGATAGAATTGAGTCAATAGGCGACTTCCGAATTCTAGGCGTGACTTGCGATGGAAAGACTCATCGAAGGAGCAGGCAAGCTGGGGATGAAGCTCACCACCGGACAGGTGAAGCAGTTTGAGCTTTACTACCAGGAGCTAGTTGAATGGAACAAGAAAATGAACCTCACGGCTATAACAGACTACTCATCGGTACAGGTAAAGCACTTCCTTGATTCCCTGACCGTCACTCTAGCTTTGCCTGAAGAAGTGACAAGTCCAGATTTCAATATCGTAGATATAGGCACAGGTGCTGGCTTCCCCAGCGTGCCTCTCAAAATCCTGTTCCCCGAGCCCGGGCTTGTGCTTCTTGAGCCCACAAGAAAGAAGACCGCTTTCCTCCACCACATTATCGGCAAGCTGGCGCTGAAAAATGTAGAGGTGCTGAACAGCAGAGCTGAGGAAGCAGCTCATTTGCCAGCCTACCGTGAGCAATTTGCCCTGGTCCTCTCCCGCGCCGTAGCTTTGTTGCCGACCCTGGTGGAACTAGCTCTGCCCTTTTGCCGGATCGGGGGCACTTTTATAGCCCAGAAGAAAGGAGAGATCGGCGAGGAGGTAACTAGGGCGAAAGAAGCCATTGCCGTCCTGGGGGGCGCATTACGCCAGACAAGGAAAGTCGAATCGGATGAATTCGCTGATGCCCGTTACCTGGTAATTATTGATAAAATACACTCAACACCGGGCAAATATCCCCGCCGTCCGGGAGTGCCAAAGCGACGGCCAATATAGGAGGCAGAGATGTGGAGCAGCAGATCGAGGAAACCAAGAAGAGCCTCTAGCCTACAAATGCAAGTCAAGTACAGTTCGGTTTGAAGGAATGCTGGAAAATATCCAAAGGCTGATTCAAAGCCAGGCAAACTTTATCATTGGTCAACAGCTTCCTTCCGGGGCCATCCCCTGGTACCGGGGCGGAATAGCAGACCCCTGGGACCATGTAGAATGTGCCATAGCGTTGGATTTCAGTGGCAGGTCCGGTGCGGCCAGACAGGCCTATGAGTGGATGCGCGATACCCAGAACCCCGATGGAAGCTGGTATTTCAGTTATCGCAACGACAAACCTGAGAACCTGACCAAAGATACGAATTTCAGCACCTACGTAGCAACAGGAATGTGGTTTCACTACCTCACTACCCGGGACCTGGAGTTCCTCCGCTACATGTGGCCTGCGGTGGAGAAGGGCATAGAGTTCGCCTTGAGTCTACAGCAGCCAGGTGGCGAGATCTATTGGGGACTGAGTGAGAATAACGAAGTCTGGCCAGGGGCAATTTTGACCGCCTCCAGCAGCACCTGGCTCAGTATTGAATACGGCATAAGGATTGCCAATACCTTGGAGGTAGACAAGCCTGACTGGAACGAGGCATCCCAGAAGCTGGCCAGGGCAATCAAGGAGCACCCCGAGCGCTTCGACAGGCTAGGTGAGGACAAGAGCGGGCATGCCATGACCTGGTATTACCCCATACTCGTGGGACTGCTCAGGGGGAAGCAGGCGGAAGAGCACATCTCACGGGGGTGGCAGGACTTCGTCATAGATGGATGGGGGTGCAAATGCTTTGCCGACAGACAGTCAGTATGCGTAGCCGAGACCTTTGAACTTGTTCTGGCTTTGACCAAGATGGGTGACAGGGACAAGGCCAAGATGGTGCGGGACTGGGTACTGCAATTTCGGGATTGCGACAACGTGTTTTATCGGGAGGTATATTGGCCGCACACCGAGATAAGACTATCAGAACAGGAACCGCAGGTCCATGAGAAAAATACCTGGACATCGGCAGCGGCGATACTGGCTGTGCTAGCTCTAGAAGGGATTGAGACATTTTAGCTCGGACATTGGTTTGTAAAATGGGTTCAGAGTTGGCCGTTAACAGAGTATCCCCCGGAATTCCGCTGGAGGACGACCCCGATGATTTCGTGGGCTACGAACTCCTGATAGACTTCATAAAGAAACGGGCTCTGCACCAACTGGAAGGAGACATCATTGAAATCGGCGCCTATATGGGCAGAGGCACCGCCAAGCTAGCAAGGTTTGCCCGCAGATATGGCAAGAAGGTATACGCCATCGACGTTTTCGACCCCGGTCTGGACAAGACTCTGAGTGTAAGTGGAATCAAGGCGGGTGACGTTTACGAAGCGTTTCTTCAGGGCCGCTCCATGTTAGCAGCTTACCAGGAGTCAACCAGAGCCTTTGACAACATCGTGACCATCAGGGAAGACTCCAGGAAGGTCAGCTTCCCCGCAGAACGAAGGTTCATGTTCGGGTTCATTGACGGCTGCCATCAACAGGAATATGTGGAAAACGATTTCTATGTCATCTGGCCCCATCTTGTGTCCGGAGGCGTTCTCGGTTTGCACGATTACAGATTCGATGACTGGCCTGAAGTCACTAAAGCCGCCCATAAGCTGATGCATGCCCACAAAAGGGAGATAAGCGCAGCATATGAGATAGAAGGGAAGTATAATATCCTGTCCCTTCTGCTGGTTAAGAAATAACATTCATCTCCGGTCCTTAAGGGCTGTATATCTGTAGTTGAAACTAAGGCAGCAACGCTTCAATATCGACCTGACCTAGTGACTACCTGCCAAGCCACAAATTCTT
>JAOUDT010000094.1 GCA_029859145.1 Dehalococcoidia bacterium | reverse complement strand
GAAAGACTATCACCGAGAATCCGGGAAGGATCAAAGAGGTCAACAAAGAAGTCGAAGCAATGGGGGCGAAGGTTGTGGCTCAGTATGCTGTGCTCGGACCGTATGATTTCGTCAACATTGTAGAAGCCCCCAATAACGAGGCAGTGTCTAGAGTGGCAATAGCTCTGGGCTCAAGGGGCACACTTCAAACCATGACCCTAGCTGCCATGGACATTGATGCTTTCATTGGCAGTCTCAAGAAGTAGAACTATCACCCGGCTACCCGCTTGTGCCGCGAGATTCTAACGCTGATCGAGATTCTGCATCCGAGCATTGCTGGCAGAGACGCCAAACTGTAGAACTGCTAAACTGTAAAACCGCCCAGCGCTCCACATCTGAGTTCAGGCGTGGCTCAGAACTATGGTTTGCGTGCTGCTGGGCAGCGACGACGAGGTAATTGAGAGCTTGGGCTTTGCTTCCAACTCTTTGATCCTCATTGTATCCAGAAACTTGTCCACAGGACTGAGATTGCCGGCAAACACCTCTGTTTTATAGTGCATAGGGATGACAACAGAGGGCTCCAATTGCCTTATTATTTCCATAGCCGTATCAATTGGTATGGCAGACGCTTCGCCGACGGGCAGGAAGAGTATGCCTATATCTCCTATTTCCTCTATCAGATGCGAGTCCAGAGGGTGCCCCAAGTCACCCAAATGACATAAAGTCATACCATCCATCTCAAAAACATAAATGGTATTCTTGCCTCTAACCTCCCCTTTTTTGTTGTCGTGGAACGACGCGATTCCTGTGATGAAAGTCCCACCTATTTCATATTCTCCAGGGCTTCTGATTTGTCTAGGGTCATTGGCAACACCTTCGACGTAGCAATGTCCGCGATGGAAATGGCTCAGTGTCACAATGTCTGCCTCAGGGTTGCCCAGACGATAGCCCAGGTCAGGATGACATGGGTCTGTTATGATGGCCTTTTCTTTCCCTCTAATCAGAAAACAGGAATGCCCTAGCCAGGTAATGTCCATCGCGTCTAACGAGTAGCTCTTCTTTCTTAATGCAGGCTCTCTCGGTCTAGAGAGACTTTGACACGAAACCATGTGTAACGCCGCATAGGTAATCATATGCAAAGTCGTGGAATTAGTCAACCGATGGGACGATTGACAAAGATCAGTGCATTGGTTAACATCCGAAAGGCAAGGGTTAACGAAGTGAAGGGACAGATACTAAACGCTCTTCGAGTGTGTCGCGGTTATCTTTCTGGCCAGACACTTTCTGAGCAGCTTGGCACGTCCAGAGTTTCTATCTGGAAACATATGCGCAGCCTGAAGAAAGATGGCTATGTAATAGAGGCATCGCCCAGAGGATACAGACTGGTATCTTCTCCGGATTTGTTGCTTCCCTATGAATTCCCTGATCTAGAACAAAGAATTCACTATTTTTCACAGATTGGCTCAACCATGGATGCAGCAAGAGAGCTAGCGAAAAAGGGAGCAAGAGAAGGAACACTTGTAATTGCTGAAGTCCAAACCCGCGGGCGGGGAAGATTGAGTCGAGAATGGTTGTCATCGCAAGGAGGGATTTACTTCACAATCATTTTGCGCCCCAAGATGAGTCCTGTATATGCTCCCCGGGTAAACTTGATGGCCGCTATTGCCGTGGCAGCTACAATCAGAAAGGCATTCGGGTTGAAGGCCGAGCTAAAATGGCCCAATGACGTCTTGATTGCAGGAAGGAAAGTGTGCGGCATACTGGCGGAGATGGATGCCGAAATGGATGCTGTAAACTTCGTCAACGTCGGGATAGGTGTAAACGCCAACAACTCTGTTGCCCGCTTCGAAAAAATGGCGACCTCCCTAAAAGACGCGTTAGGAAGGAAAATCCGTAGGAAAGAATTTCTATGCTTATTAATAACGGAAATAGAGCGACGCCAGCCTTTGCTGATGAAAGCAGATTTGCTCAAGGAATGGAAGAGGCTATCTGCAACGCTCAACAAGGAAGTCAGAGTAATGAGTCTGGGGGAGGAGGTGATAGGACAGGCTATAGACATTGATGTCACCGGAGCGCTCATATTGAAAGGCAAAAATGGGTCTTTGAGAAGCGTTTTTGTCGGCGATTGCATCCATTTGAGGGAATAATATGATTCAACTTGTCATAGTTGTCGTTTATTGTCTGGCGATGATAGTCATAGGGCTGGGGGCGAGGAAAAAAGTAGTGGGTCAAAACGGCTTCTTCGTTGCCCAGCGTCGAATGAGCTTGCCCTTCATCACGGGCTCGCTTGTCGCCACCGCTATAGGAGGTTCAGCACTTGTAGTGACATCTGAACTGGGATTTGGGCTAGGTTTGCCAGGCGTCTGGTGGCTTCTTGTTGGCTCCGTCGGCCTTGTGATTCTAGGGGTTTTTTTCGCCAGAAAAGTAAGGGGCGCCGCGCTTTATACCCTCCCGGAGCTGGTGGGCATGCAGTATGACCGGCGTGTGAGTCTGGCAGCTTCCATCCTCATCGTCGTTGCCTGGGTAGGAGTGGTTGCCGGGCAAATCGTCGCTGCCGGGAGCTTCCTGTCCGTTCTGGGAATGGGCTCTGCCACCTTCTGGATGGTCGTCTTCACTCTGGTTGTGGTAATTTACACCATCCTGGGTGGACAATTTTCAGTTATTCGCACTGACCTTCTCCAGGCAGTAATAGTGTTTATAGGGATTTTTGCCGCCCTAGCAGTGGTTTTCTCTCGAGTGGGCGGATTCAGCGAGTTGAGGGCTTCTCTACCTTCTGAATACTTCTTCTTTCCGCTAAGTCCCAAATTCGATGGAAAGACGCTTTTGTCTCTTTTGATTCTCGTCGGAGCGACCTACGTGGTGGGACCTGATATGTACTCTCGACTTTTCTGTGCCAAAGGAGAAAAAACGGCTCAGCAATCAGCCATTTTGGCAGCATTCTTTTTTGTCCCCCTGGCTTTTGCTATTGCTCTAATAGGAATGGGGGCCAAAGTCCTGTATCCTCAAATTGCCTCTGCCCAAGCCTTCCCTCAGGTGGTAAGCGGCGTTCTTTCTCCTTGGCTAGGTGGATTCATCCTTGCTGCCGTAATTGCCGCACTTATGTCGTCAGCGGATACGTGTCTCCTCAGCCAGAGCATTATCCTCACGCAGGAGATTTTCAAACGGTTTGCTCCTTTGAGCGAACGACGGACCATTTTGCTAACTCGCTTGAGCCTGGTTGCGCTGGCCATTGTAGCGCTGGGTTTAGCCCTAGCCTCGAAACAGGTCTATTCGTCCCTCATGTTCGCCTATACTATCTTCACCTGTGGCCTGGTTGTTCCCGTAATTGCCGGGTTCTACAAACAGAAATTAAAGGTGACACCGCACGGCGCCCTGGCTGCTCTCATAGGTGGTGGCATAATAGGTTTGATGGGCAAGATACCTGGCCTTGAAATTCCCCTTAAAGAAGACCTTGGCCTCATAGGTTTTGGTGCGAGTGCCGTTCTCCTTTTTGGAGTGAGCTTTCTCGATCTAAAGAAGTCGTCCATACGACGTAAAAAGTAAACAAATTCTAAGGGCGGGGACAAGCCCCGCCCAAGCTTCTTGCCGTTCTGAGCCTTTTTAGCTAGCTCTACCCTAGTTCCGCCACATAGCTCCCGTGGCTTCAACTACTCGAACAATGGGGGCAACAAGGAGCTCCCTGACCAGAGTCCTCAGGATCTCATTTTCGGCTATGATATTCGCTATGGGAGGGCTGAATCGGTAATACAGGGCGACAAATTGAGAGCCCACCGTGCTTCTCAGCAACACTGCATCCCTGAACTCTCGCAACACATCGATTTGTCTAGCGGTGGGAGTACCGTAAGCTGCGGTGGCAATAAAGCACCCACCTCCGGGCTGGATCGATGATCCGCCTGTGGTGAATTGAAGTGTAGCACCCTCAATTACAGTGTCGTCATACTTGAGCTGGGCTTTGTAAATATAAGTGGTGCCGGGACGAAGCCCAGTAAGCAGGACCGCATAACTATTATTCGTCGTCACAGTTTCAGCACAAGTATAGGACCACTGAGGAATACAGAAATTAGTGCGATAGGCAAAGCGCACTTGGCCTGAGCTGAAGTTCCCGAGATTATGGTACATATTTAGGACCGTTGAGTTGGCGGTGGTGTTGGTGGCGGCCAGTGTCGTGACTGTCGGATACCCTGATGGCGGCACCACCTCAGTTATGTCGACCTGCACATAGGCATATACCACGTCGCTGCAGCCGTTAGCGTTGGTCAACGTCAAAGCGTACTCGCCAGTCATGTCCAACGTAGCGTTGTCTATAACTGGGTTCTGCGAGCTGCTGCTGAAGCCCAGCGGCCCTGTCCAAGAGTAGGAATCCATACCACCGGGTCCGCCAGACAGTTGTATTGTCTCTCCCACAGAAAGAGGCGAGTTAGAAGATGCCGTAGCTGCAGATTTGGCGTTCACCGCAACATTGGCAGTGGCAATGCTACTACACCCGTTCACATCGGTCACAGTAAGGGTGTAAGCCCCGGCCATTGACAGCGCAGCATTGGGCCTGCTCACACTCTGAGCATGGCTGGTAAACCCGTCAAGCCCTACCCAGCTATAAGCGCTCATGCCACTGGGGCCACCTGTCAACTGTATCGTCCCTCCCTCACAGACCGGAGAATCTGAAGATGCCGTGGCTACAGGATTGGTGTAAAAACATGTTTCATTGGAGTATATGGACCAGTGCCCTTCGTTGTCCTGATGCCTCACGTGCCAGTAATATGTTGTGCCCGGGCCTAGGGTTCCTAAAGGAACGGTAATATTTGTCACGTTACCAGTCACCAAGTTGTACACAGGGGTGGCATAGTCTTGCCCCAATTCCCTTACCTGCCATTCCGTTACCGCTAGCCAGTCTTCCGGAACTCCTTCGGGTTCCTCTGCGGCCACGAATTCCGAGCATACCAGTTGCGCCGGCAACTGCACACACGACTCATTACCCGGTGACAGGTTGACTGGCTGAGCAGGTGGGCACTCGCACTCCAAGTTCATATCGACAGTGATGGTAACGCTGTCGCTACAACCAGTGTCATCAGTCACAGTCAGGGTGTAGTTGCCTGCCAGCCCGGGCGTCAGATTCCCACTCTCGTCCGGTAGAATGACTTGATTCTGTCCATACTCGTCGAAACCGCTCCCAAGCGGGCCCACCCAATGATAGGAATCCATGCCATCCGGGCCGCCGAAAAGCTGGATAGCGGTTTTGTGGCAAACAGGAGAGTTGGAGGATGCTGTGGCTACAGGGCTGGTATAAAAACATGTTTCACTGGAATACTCAGACCAGGCGCCGAGGTTGCCCTGGTACTGGACATGCCAACAATAGCTGCTGGAGTCGCTTAATATGCCGGGGGG
>JAOUDT010000093.1 GCA_029859145.1 Dehalococcoidia bacterium | reverse complement strand
TTTAGAGACAAATTGCTTCGTCCTAGCATGGTCATGGTAGGCGCAGGTAATAAGAACAAGATTCAACAGGAAAGTTCAGAGGAGAGATAATATGGCTAAGGCAGTAGGTATTGACCTAGGAACAACATTGAGCGAGGTCGCTGTTGTAGAGGGCGGAAAGCCAAAGCTTATCCCCAGCTCGGAAGGCTCTAACCTATATCCTTCAGTAGTGGCAATAAGCAAGAATGGAGAGCGATTGGTAGGGCAAGTGGCTAAGCGTCAGGCTGTGGTTAACCCAGAAAACACCGTTTACAGCATCAAGCGCTTCATGGGAAGAAGATTCGGGGAACCACCAGGAAGGGAATTACCAGTGGAAGAGGACGCGAAGCGTGTATCCTACAAGACAACTCGCGGTTCTGATAACGAAGTCAAGGTAGTCATGGGTGGAAAAGAATACACGCCGCCCGAGATATCGGCAATGATATTGCAGAAACTGAAGGCCGATGCCGAAGCCTACCTGGGCGACAAAGTGACAGAGGCAGTGATCACGGTGCCGGCCTATTTCAATGATAGCCAGCGCCAGGCAACCAAGGACGCTGGCACAATCGCCGGCTTGAACGTCCTTCGCATAATCAATGAGCCCACTGCTGCCGCCCTAGCTTACGGCGCAGACAAGAAGAAAGAGGGAACAATCGCAGTGTACGACCTTGGCGGAGGCACTTTCGATATCTCTATCTTGGAGATAGGGGAGGGAACCTTCCAGGTCAAATCTACGAGCGGTAATACCCACCTGGGTGGGGATGACTTCGACCAGCGCGTCATCGAATGGCTATGCAGCGAGTTCAAACGAGACCAGGGAATAGATCTCAGAAATGACCCCATGGCAATGCAGCGCCTCAAAGAGGCGGCAGAACGAGCGAAGATTGAACTCTCTACGGTGCAACAGACTGAGATAAGCCTTCCCTTTGTTACCGCTGACGCCTCGGGGCCAAAGCACCTTAGCGTCAAACTGAGCCGCTCCAAACTGGAGCAACTGGTCATGGATTTGGTGGAACAGACTCTTGAGCCCTGCCGCCAAGCGGTGAAGGATGCTGGACTTGATTCAGCCCAGATAAACGAAGTCCTCCTTGTCGGTGGTCAAACTAGAATGCCTCTAGTTCAAGAGAAAGCGAGAGAATTCTTCGGCAAAGAGCCGTCAAAGGGAATCAATCCCGACGAGGTTGTTGCCATGGGAGCAGCCATTCAAGCTGGAGTGCTCAAGGGTGAAGTCGGAGAGGTCCTCCTTCTGGATATCACTCCTCTTACCCTGGGTATAGAGACGCTGGGAGGAGTAGCTACGCCTCTAATCTCCCGCAACACTACCATACCCACTTCAAAGAGCCAGATTTTCAGCACTGCAAGTGATAGCCAACCAAGCGTGGAAATACATGTCCTTCAAGGTGAACGCCCGATGGCGGCCGATAACCGAACATTGGGGCGCTTTGTACTCGACGGTATCCTGCCGGCACCACGAGGCATACCTCAGATTGAGGTGACATTCGACATAGATGCCAACGGCATCCTTAATGTTAGCGCTCGCGATAAGGGCACGGGGAAAGAACAAAAAATCACTATTACCGCCTCGAGCGGATTGAACAAAGAGGAAGTAGAGAAGATGAGGCGAGAGGCTGAGCAACATGCTGCCGACGATGCCAAGCGTAAAGAGGAAGTAGAGGTGCGCAATTCTGCTGATAGCCTGGCTTACACGGCAGAAAAAACCCTGCGTGACTATGGAGATAAGATACCTGCCGATGTAAAGAAGGAAATAGACGATAGGATAGCCCGTGTAAAGTCGGCCCTTCAGGGCAAGGATGTAAACGCCATCCGCCAGGCTATGCAAGAGCTATCGCAAGCTCTGCAGAAGGCGGGAGCAACGGCCTATCAGCAGCCGGGGCAGCCCCCGCCGGGCGGCGAGAAACCTGGCGGAGAAGAGAAACATGGTGGGGAAGAAGAAGGCACGGTTGAAGGAGAGTTCCGCGAGGTCTAGGCAAAACAGCGGCACCTAGTTCCTGGAGACCAGTAACACAAAATCACATTTCGCCCAGGAAGCGTGATAGTAATGTTTGAGCTAGGACAATTCGTCATAACCGCCGACAGAGTCTGGCAAAAGGCACGCGAGGAAAAGAGGCTGACTCATAACCCCTCTGATGGGGAATTGAGGAAGCTTGTGCAAAAAGAGCCGGGTGTCAAGAAGACGTTGTACAGAAACTTCGTCGCCCGAAGTGAGCCCACTTCCAGGTCAGCGATGTTCACCAAGAACAGCGTTGACCATCGCTTCGGCGAGGACGAGCTAAGGCTATTGGCTCAGTGTGAGAAGGCGTTGGGCAAAGAGAGATTGATTTCAGTAGACAGAATTGTAGGCAATGAGAGTAGCAACACTACGGTCAGGTTGATTGTACCGGAGCGGTTTGCGCATGTTGCCTATGGAGGCAGGAACCTTTTTATACCCTCAAAGGGGGAGGTCAAAGAGCCAACCTACTATATCCTATTCTTCGCTGATGAGGCCTTTGAGACTAACCAGTCAAAGCCACTCCCTGACAAAGATATCACCATCAGATTGGCTATGCCGGGTGACGGAAGGTTTGTCAAGATAGTCAGAAATGGTAACTATATAGGTGAATTCAAAAAGGGAGTGTTCGCCGCCGAGGATTGGGCAGCTAAGAAGAGAGGGGGCATCTTCTTGCATGCTGGCTGCCGGGAGGATTACCTTCAATCGGCACGAGGGGACTATCGGCTGGCCAGGACGCTACTTGTGGCATTGAGTGCCAACGGGAAGACAACTACAACCTGCAAAATCCTGGCCAGAAAGGGAAGAGAGAAATCTTGGCTTATTCAAGATGATGGCGGGACACTCATGCCCGATGGTTCTTTTCAGGGATTTGAGGCCGGGGGAATCTTTGTAAAAACGGAGGGCGTTAACCCCGGGGAGCAAATCGAAATATATTACGGACTGTTAAAACCACAGACCGTCTGCGAGAATGTCCACGTGACCGAAGACGGAGATTTTGACTTTTACAATTTAGACAGAACATCCAATGGCAGAGCTGTAGTACTAAGAAGGGATTTTATGCACGCCAGCCGCTATATCGACGTGGATAGGATTGACAATCTGATCCTTATCACCAGAGGACCCTTGATTCCGGCAATATCAAAGTTGACCCGGGAGCAAGCGGCAGCCTTGATGGTCCTGGGACAGGCAATGGAATCCTCAGCCGGTGATCCGACCCAGGCCGGAAGAATCAGAAGCGAGTTCTTCTACGACCCCTTTGTCGCCGGCGATTTGGCCAAGCACGCTAACATATTTTATGAGATAATAAAAGGCATCCCCCACTTGAATTACTATCTGATAAATACTGGAGGAATAGGGGAAGCAGAACACTACAGAGACATAAGACTGGAAGCTACGATGGCAGTACTCGATTCTCTATTAAGGGGAGGCTTAGACGATTGGGTGGATTCCCCGACCGGATTTAAGGTGCCCAAGGCGATAAGATATGTGGATGACATTTATTCGCATCCTGAGAAACTTTACTCCCGAACTGAGTTTGAAGAAAAGCAACGCGAGCTTAACAAAATTAGATACGAATCCGTGAAGAAACTCGGAGACTCTTTACATCGTGATGTAAAGAGGGTTTTTAGCCAGATCGACGTTGCATAAGAGAACTGCAAGTCTCATGCGGCTCGTGCGCAACCTTGGTGTAGGATAGCTGTAAATCATCGGGAGGGCAACAAGTGACAGAGTTTGTTGAACTTTATGAGAGATTAAAGAAAGAAAAAATAGAGCTGCTAGAAAAGATAGAACAGTTTAGAGCTCTTGGCCAGCCGTCGGCAGAGAGAAAGGAAGGCAGTCCGTTCGGCAAAAGGGAGGAAGGAGCCGATGAAGCCTCGGAACTGGAGACGAGACTAGCGCTGGAAAAGAGGCTTGAGGAGTCTCTCAAAGAAGTGGAGCATGCCCTAGAGAAATATGAAGCTGGCACCTATGGGTTATGTGATTCCTGTGGGGAACCCATAGAGCAAGCTCGTCTTGAAGCTATACCTCAGGCAACTTTATGCATGAAGTGTAAGGCAAGCCAGGCAAAGGATGCAAAAGGGACAAGATAGTGTGTCTCCAAGTAAATTGGAGAACAGCAAAATACCAGACTTGGTGGGTGAAGACAAATCAAAAGCTTTCCCCGGCAAGCACAGTGGCAGATTAAGGCTATTTGTGATTGTCGCTGTCCTAGTGGTCATTCTTGACCAACTGAGCAAGGTGTGGCTCGACGCTAGTCGACCACAAATACAGTTGTTGCCAGGATTTCTTGATTTACGTTACGTCGAGAATACTGGTGCCATTTTTGGCTTATGGCACACCCACATCGCGGTCTTCATCTCCCTCGGCATAGTCAGTGTGCTTGCTATCGTCGTTTTTCTCTACTACTTTCCGCCAGCCACCACCCTGGGTGTGGTATCCTTCGCCTTGATTCTGAGCGGAGCTGCCGGCAATCTTATAGACCGAATACGACTTGGCTACGTGATTGATTTTATCAGCATTCATTTGCGAGAGCTCTTTCACTGGCCCGCTTTCAACATTGCTGACACGGCTTTAACGGTAGGTATATTTGCCCTAATTTATTACTTCTATAACTCAGGGGTATTCATAAAAGCACATGAACGCAACGGAAAGCCCCAGAACTAAAACGCTGCAGTTCAACTCGCTTGTTCACAACATCCGCCTTGATAAGTATCTAGCCGAGGCCCTTCCGCAATTCTCTCGCGCCTACTTACAGAGGTTAATCGGGCAAGGTCACGTTCTAGTAAACAGGCAAAGGGCAAAGGCCAGCCAGAAATTGAGCAAGAGCGACAGGATAACAGTCGAGCTCCCTCCCTTGCCAGGCCGTCCTTTGGCTGAGCCAATCCCCTTGGCTGTGATTTACGAAGATGCGGATATCTTAGTAGTAGACAAACCTGCTGGCTTGACAGTCCACCCTGCCCCGGGGCATTCCAACCATACCCTAGTCAATGCCATCTTAGACCACTGTCCCGGTCTGACCATGAGCAACGAGCCTATACGCCCGGGCATAGTTCACAGACTAGACAAAGACACGTCGGGCCTGATAGTCATTGCTAAAAACGACTTTGCCCGGGAATATTTGGCCGCGCAGTTCAAGAGTCGCACCGTAACCAAAAGATATATTGTCCTGGTTAAAGGAAGACTGTCCCCGCAACAGGGGATAGTCGAAGCACCTATTGGGCGAGACCCTCATCATAGACAAAGGATGGCGATAACGGATGCAGGAAAAGAAGCCACTACCCAGTATCAAGTCCGAAAATACCTTGATAATTACACTTTGGTCGAAGTCAGTCCCGTAACAGGGCGCACACATCAAATCAGAATACACCTGTCAGCTATCGGCTGC
>JAOUDT010000092.1 GCA_029859145.1 Dehalococcoidia bacterium | reverse complement strand
CACCCAGTACTACCGCCCTTTCTAGATTCACCTGGTCGCCATAATGGAGTCTGCCGAGGTTAGTGCAACGCAACGTCTCAGGCATAACATCGACGGTAAAGCCATGGTTGTCTAGAGACACAATAGTCAGGCAAGCGCCATTGACAGCTATACTGTCGCCGACCTTTGTTCCTTCGACCACTCTATGGGCTTCGAAGCCCAGGCAGTCTCGGCTTGTCTCCTTGACTATGCCAATCTCCTCGACTATACCTGTGAACATATTCTGCCCCTAGAACCTACGCCTCTTGCGGCAATCGTTTCTCGGGATACCCTGTAACCAATACATCATCGCCGAAAGTCCTGATGTCAACACGGGTCAGACGCAAAGCCCTAGCGATATTATCGACGCCGTTCCCTCCCACGCTTACAGCCTCACAGCCGCCGATGATGATTGGCGAAATGAAAGCCAATACCTTGTCCACCAAGCGGTGGTCAAAAAGCGAACCAAGAAGCTTACCGCCTCCCTCCACCAGGACGGTGACAATCTCCCTCCTCCCCAACAACTTCAAAAGCTCTACGATATCTACCGAACCTCCCTTGGCCGGCAATTCCACCACCTCAGCGCCCACCTCTATAAGCTTCTGCTTCTTTGCAGAGTCAAAAGGTGCCACCACAGCGACCAAGACTCCACCAGGTGGGTCAAAAATACGAGACTCTAACGGCACCTTCCCTTTGCTGTCAATGACCAAACGAAGCGGCTGTTTTTTCCCTGTGCCGCCTCTGCCACCACAACCCTTGGCGGTGAGGCGAGGATCATCGGCAACAACAGTGTTCACTCCCACCATTATGGCGTCAACAGTGTGGCGCAGGCCATGCGCGTACTTTCTCGTCTCTTCCTTGGTTATCCACTTGGAATCACCGGTCTTGGTGGCAATTTTGCCGTCAAGGCTCATAGCGAATTTGGCCACGACAAATGGTAGGCCCGTGGTGATGTGCTTAGTATAAGCCTCGTTTATCTCAGAAGCTTGCTGTTCACACATACCTATATGGGTCTTGATGCCCTTTTCGTTGAGCCTCCTTAAGCCACATCCAGAAACAACGGGGTTAGGATCAAGTAAGGCCATATGGACCTCTGAAATACCGGCATCAATTATGGCTTGAGTGCAAGGTGGCGTCCGTCCATAATGAGGACAAGGCTCCAAGGTAACATACATAGTAGCACCTTGTGCCTTATGCCCAGCCTGACGGAGCGCCAAAACCTCAGCATGTTCACAGCCAACAGGTTGGGTATATCCCATGCCGACAATAAGTCCGTCCTTGACAACCACCGCCCCGACTGCCGGGTTGGGACTGGTATATCCCATAGCCAATCTGGCCAGAGACAGAGCACATTTCATGTAATCCTGAGACGGCATTACTATCTACCTCTCGGGGACCGATCCTAGGTCACGGCCTGTTAACTGGAGGCTTGCTTTGCCTCTAGCGCCTATTCTTAGTATCGCCAGAACCATATAACTTTCCACACCACGAAGTCAAGTTTGATACTGGCATTTGCCTATTGTCACGCTAATGATACAAGCTAATTCATGATTTGCCAAATCCCACAGTTTGTCGACAACATACCACCTTTACTATCCTGAGTCTTGATTGTAGCAGCAGTCTAAGCGAAGTGCAAAAAAGAGCAAGTACAAATGGAGATGTCATTGCCGTTTTTGTATAATGGACATTAGAGGAATGAAGAGGACCTTTGAAATAGTTGACCATACCGCCGACGTAGGCATCGTGGCATACGGGACGGATATCGAGGAGCTTTTCTGCAATGCTGCTCTAGCTTTGTTCAGTTTGATTACTGAGCCTGAAAGCATTCAGGAGAAATCACATCTCAATTTGAGAGTAAGCAGCGACGAGAGAGACAGCCTGCTAGTTGAATGGCTCAACGAACTCATCTATTTTTTTGACGCCAAACACATTCTATTCAACCGGTTCGATATTGAGAGGTTGACTGAGAATGAACTCAAAGCTACATGCCATGGAGAAGGCTTTGACCCAATGAAGCACAAGATAAAGAGGGGAGTAAAGGCAGCCACATATCATATGTTGAGCATAGATAAGAACAATGCTGGCTACAAGGCACACATAATCCTCGACATTTAGGAGCTAGGGATATGACACAATGGCACGGACAACTTGTCAAGATAGACGATTATCGATGGAAGATTCCCGAAGATTATAAGACTGGCATGAGGGTTCCCGGTCTAATATTCGCCAGCAAGGAGCTGCTGGAATCTATACGCGAGGAACAGACGCCAGAACAAGTCGCCAATGTCGCGTTTCTACCCGGTATACTAGGTTACTCCCTGGCTATGCCGGATATCCACTGGGGATATGGCTTCCCCATAGGTGGTGTAGCAGCGATGGATATCAAGAATGGTGTGGTTTCTCCTGGCGGAGTGGGCTACGACATCAATTGCGGTGTAAGGCTATTACGTACCAGTCTCAGTGAAGCTGAAGTGCGCCCCAAGATTAATCAGTTGATCGACGCACTATTCCATAATATACCATCAGGTCTCGGCTCTGAAGGAAAGATAAAGGCAAGTCAAAAGGAGATGAACCAGTTGATGGTTGAAGGAGCTCGTTGGGCAGTGAACCGTGGCCTGGGTTTGGAGGAAGACCTGGATGTTACTGAAGAAGGTGGATGCCTAACGGGCGCCGATCCCAGCAAGATAAGCGACAAAGCGATAAAGAGAGGTATGCCCCAAGCCGGCACACTAGGATCGGGAAATCATTTTCTTGAGATTCAAGTAGTGAAGGAGATATTCGATCCCCGTATAGCCAGCATTATGGGCATCACTGAGATAGGTCAGATATTGGTCCTAATCCACACGGGCTCTCGCGGCTTCGGTCATCAAATATGTACTGACCATCTGAGGGTCATGGAGCAGGCTGTATCAAAGTATGGGATCAAGTTGCCCGACCGGCAACTTGCCTGTGCTCCCATAGAGTCAAAGGAAGGCAAGGATTATCTAGCTGCTATGGCATGTGCCGCCAACTACGCTTGGGTTAACCGTCAATGTATTGCGCACTGGGTTAGAGAGAGTTTTTCTGGGATCTTTGGCAAAAGCCCTGAGAAACTGGGTATGAGGCAGATCTATGATGTTGCTCACAACATAGCCAAAATAGAGGAGCACGCGATAGATGGTCGTAATGTTAGGGTCTGTGTACACCGCAAAGGAGCTACCAGAGCCTTTCCAGCAGGCCACAAGGATACTCCCAAACGCTACAACGAAGTAGGGCAACCTGTGCTCGTGCCCGGAGACATGGGACGTTGTTCTTTTGTTGCTGTGGGCACTCAAAAGGCTATGTTTGAGAGCTTTGGCTCGACCTGCCACGGTGCGGGCAGGGTGCTAAGCCGCGGGGCGGCCATGCGAAGTTTGAGAGGGGCAGATATCATACGAGAATTACAGAGCAGAGGTATAATCGTCAAAGCGGAAAGCGTTTCTGCCCTAGCTGAGGAGGCCTCTCAAGCTTACAAAGACGTCACCGAAGTCATGGATGTGGTTCATAAAGCCGGCATTTGTAGAAAAGTAGCTATGGCAACACCTATGGGCGTTATCAAGGGCTAGATAGTGTTCGCAATTCCGTGAGTAGCTGAGATCTTTCATGAGCCAAACCGTAATTAAGCTTCCTCCCTCTCAATTGAAAGGCAAGGTTTCACTAGAGGAAGCGATAGTAAGACGTAGATCGGTTCGTAGATACCGTAGAGAGCCGCTTGACCTGTGCCAATTAAGTCAAATACTCTGGTCGGCACAGGGTATAACCGCAAGCAGAGGGCTGAGGGCAACGCCTAGCGCCGGAGCCACCTATCCCCTCGACATCTTTGTAGTGATTGGCAGGCAAGGTGTAGTTGTCAGCGGATCGAAGCAAACTGCCCAAGAATTACAGGCCGGTATCTACCACTATGAGGTAGATTCTCACTCCTTGATCTTGCACAAGGCAGCTGATTTGAGACCGGATCTAGCCAGGGCAAGTCTGGACCAAGAATTCATTATCGACGCCCCGGTGGCCGTTGTCATCTGCGCTATTTATCACAGGACTTCCCAGAGATATGGTAGACGGGGAGAGAGGTATGTTCACATGGAGGTAGGACACGCAGGTGAAAACATCCACCTTCAAGCCGTAGCTTTGGGACTAGCCACAGTGGAAATCGGAGCCTTCCATGATGAAGAGGTGATGAAGGTCCTCGGCTTGGAGGAACAGATTAAACCCCTATATATAATGCCTGTGGGCAAATCAGCCTAGAAACGGACAGAAATCGCCGAACAGATTTGTCATGCCTGTGCACACGCTTTTTGGGCTCACACTGAATTGAGCTCTGGCCCCCTCTTGCCACATCAGTAGGACTGTTTGACCGCTAATCTGGAAAGCTATAAAATAACCTGACCCCGTAATAGATGACTCCTGAAATCATGAAGCTGGTGGAACAGATGCTTAAGGGAGAGAACGTCTCCCTGTCACGGGTCATCAGCCTAGTAGAAAACGAAAGCAGCCAAGTGCCCCAGATAATGAAGCGCATCTCTCCGCACTTGGGGAGGGCACACTGCATAGGGATAACAGGCCCGCCGGGAGTAGGAAAGAGCACCTTGGTGGACAAGCTAACAGGGTTGATGCGGAAACAAGGCCTAGAAGTGGGCATAATTGCCGTGGATCCCTCAAGCCCATTCACGGGAGGGGCAGTATTAGGTGACCGGATAAGAATGCAACAGCATTATCTTGACAAGGGGGTTTTCATTCGCAGTATGGCGACTCGTGGGAGTATGGGCGGGCTGCCACAGACTGCGGGCTCTGTAGTCAAGTTGCTTGACGCCGCAGGTAAAGACATTATCTTGGTGGAGACCGTGGGAGTAGGGCAAAGCGAAATAGATATTATGGAGACGACCGACACTGTGCTTGTCATATTATGCCCCGAATCCGGTGATGCCATCCAGACGATGAAAGCCGGATTATTTGAGATCGCCGACATATTCGTAGTTAACAAGGCTGACAATCCCGGTGCCGACAACTTCGTCCGTGATATACAAGCTATGCTGCAGCTTCGTGAGCCAAACTGGTGGGATATACCTGTTATGGCCACACAAGCAATCAACGACGTCGGCACACAGGAACTTCACAAACAAATTCAATTGCACTACCAAGCCCTCTGTAAAGAGGGCAGACTTTTGCAGCGCCGCCAACTCCAACGAAAACAGGACTTCATAAAGACTCTGGAACGAAAACTCACTAGCAGATTGCTCAAGCTAATTGAGCAAGATGGGCAACTGAGCAGATACATAGAGAAGGTGGAAAAGGGAGAACTCGACCCGTATTCGGCAGTTGATGAAGTCCTCAAATCCGCAAATCTTTTGACCGATTGGTTCGGTCAATAGCCTTCAGAATGAATCACGATGGCCAGAATTTATGACGTTGCCATA
>JAOUDT010000091.1 GCA_029859145.1 Dehalococcoidia bacterium | reverse complement strand
GGTCATCCCGATTAACGTGTTCACCGTTATATTGCTCTCGATATACTTCGCCGTCGCTCTGATGGCTATAGTGAGCTTCATCCTCACGGTGCGTCCCAGGATTCGTCTGGTCGAGGATGAAACAGGGGACACGGATAAGTCAACGGCATGTGAGCCGGCCTTCTTCGTAGGGATCTGCAAATTCCCGACTTTGTCTGCCTATAGGCAGGGTCTTGAGAATATGATAAAAGATGAAGCATCCGCTATAGATGTCTATACCAGGCAAATTTTTGGCCTGGCCCGTGTCAACGCAGCGAAATATAGAAATATCAACCGAGCTGTCCTTCTGGTCATCATCGCGCTGGCGGCAGAACTGGCTCTTGTGGCCTACCTGTTTATCTACTATTATGGCCAGGGGGCAAACATGCTTCCGCCGATTACCGGCTAGCATCTGGAGCCGGATTCTCGTTTCAAGCCCTTTCCAAAATGAGGGCCTTTCCGACTGGTGAAACGATTTGCTGCGTTCCTGTGGTATAATTGTCCCCAGACTTCCTAGAGAGGAGCTTTGTTCTCATGGACTGGGGAATGCAGAACCGTCTGGCGCAGCTAATTCAAGCAGACGGGCACTGTCTGTTTCTGCCCGTGGACCACGGCTACTTTCAAGGTCCTATCAAGAAACTGGAGAACCCGCGCAAGACTCTGGAACCTCTTCTCCCGTACACCGATGCCATCTTCATTACCAGAGGAGTCGTAAGGTCATCTGTGGACCCCGACAAGACGAAGCCGATTATTCTCAGAGTCTCCGGCGGCACCAGCCTGGAAGGGAAAGACCTGGCTCACGAGGGCATAACTACTTCTATGGAGGAAGCCATACGGCTCAATGCCTGTGCCGTGGGCATCTCCATCTTCGTGGGTACCGATTATGAGCACGATTCCTTGCTGAATCTGGCTAAGCTTGTTGATGAAGGGGAAAGGTATGGCATGCCGGTCATGGCAGTCACCGCGGTGGGCAGAGAACTGGAGAAGCGTGAGTTTCCTTATCTTGCTATGTGCTGTCGTATCGCTGCCGAGCTGGGGGCTCGAGTGGTAAAGACCTATTACTGTGAGAAATTCGAGAAGGTCACCGGGGGTTGTCCCGTTCCCGTAGTCATTGCCGGCGGGCCCAAAGTACCTACAGGATACGAAGTGCTCAAATTCGTCTATGACGGCATTCAGAAAGGCGCCATAGGCGTGAATCTGGGCAGAAACATCTGGCAAGATGAACACGCCGTGGCCATGATCAGAGCCATCCGCGCCGTCATCCACGACAACGCTACTCCTGAGCAGGCCCAGAAACTGTACGATAGTGTAAAGAGCGGGAAGGCATAGCATTTGTGTCCGCTAGTGAACATGCCTGCAATTGCAGAAATCCCAAATCATAGGCACAAAATCCCAGACAATATCAAAGCACCAGATGTCAATGCTGAAGAAGTCTAGCATTTTGATACTTGGATTTGGCTGGAGCTTGGATTTTGGAATTTTTGACTTGTTGTGACACTATTCCCTGAGTGGGGACTATTATGCGCATAGCTATGTATTACAGCAACCGGGATGTGCGGCTGGAGGAGATGCCTGTGCCGCAGATCGGCCCCGGAGAGGTGCTGATGCGGGTGGAAGCCAGCGGCATCTGTGGCACCGATTTGCTGGAATGGTACCGACTCCACAAAGCACCTTTGGTCCTGGGTCATGAAGTCGCCGGAGTGGTTGCGGCTGTCGGGAAAGGCGTGAAGCCTTACAAAGTAGGTGACCGGATCTGTGCCGCCCATCACGTCCCCTGCAATACCTGCCACTATTGTCTCAGCGGACACCACACTGTTTGCGATACTTTGCGGCGTACGAACTTCGATCCCGGTGGCTTTGCCGAATATCTGCGGCTGCCACGCATCAATGTCGAGCAGGGCATATTTCCCTTGCCTGACATAGTATCCTTTGAAGAGGCGACCTTTGTTGAGCCGCTGGCTTGCGTCCTGCGCGGGCAAAGGTTAGCCCGTCTCCAGCCCGGACAGACTGTGCTGGTCATCGGCAGCGGTGTAGCCGGACTGCTCCATATACAACTGGCCCGGGCTTCAGGTGCGGGTCGCATTATAGCGACGGACATCGTTGATTATCGCCTGGAGGCAGCACGAAAATTTGGAGCCGATGCTGCAATCCAGGCTAGAGAATATAGCCCAGACTATCTGCGTGGCGTGGCCGATGGCCGTCTGGCCGACCTTGTGGTGATATGCAGCGGGGCGCAATCAGCTATAAATGAGGCGTTGGGGTCGGTGGAGCGGGGAGGCACTGTGCTCTTTTTTGCTCCCACAGAGCCGGGCGCTAGCGTTCCCATATCGGTCAACGACCTCTTCTGGCGCAACGAGACAACGCTTACTAGTTCCTATGGGGGCAGCCCTGCTGATTATGCCGCGGCACTGGAGCTGATACAGGCTGGCAAAATACGTGTGCGGGAGATGATTACCCATCGGCTGGGCCTAGCAGAAACAGGTCTCGGATTCCAGCTTGTCGCCCGCGCTCAAGACTCTCTAAAAGTGATTATCGAGCCGCGCAAATAGACAGCGGCTGCTTTTCGAATGGGCCTGGGCAAAGGAGAGCATTTTGGCCCGAAGTTCAGTTGGCTACGATGATATGTAGATTCTTGTAGCTGTTGATTAGTCTGCGGTATGAGCAGTATAATTCGCCGTTGAGCTACGCACTATATATTCGAGAAATGGCCCCGATAATCATTACATCTGTAGAACTCTAATACAGGCATGGCTATTTCGAAAATACTACTTATTTCAAAGACTGTATCACTCTTAAATCGTGGGATCGGAAGCGAGCTAGAAGGTGAGTACAAAAAACGATGGCTGCGAACAAGCCGGAGAATCGGTGAAAGCTAAGAAGTCTCAGGAACGGATGGTAAGAACCATCTGTTCATTGTGCGGCCCAATGCCGGGGTGTGGGCTGAACTGCTATGTAAAAGACGGCAGATTGATAAGAGTTGAGGGCATGAAGGAGGCTCCTACCAACAAGGGGACATTGTGCCCCAAGGCATTCGCCTCCGCGCAGTGGGTTTATTCGCCGCAACGTCTCAGGTACCCCTTGCAGCGTGTTGGGAAGAAGGGTGAAGGTAGGTTCAAGAGGATCACCTGGGATGAAGCTCTTGATACTATCGCCAGCAAGCTCAGCGAACAGAAAGAAAAGTACGGGCCGGAGTCTCTGGCTATTCTCGTGCCGCAGCGACGAACCTATTGTGATTATTTCCAGCGATTCCTGATTGCGCACGGGAGCCCGAATTATGGACACAGCGGCCTCTGTTTCGTACAGGCAGCTTTTGCGTTTGCCTATACTCTGGGATGGCCTTGGCTCAACAGGGTCGGTGCAGATTTTGAGCACGCCAACCTGATTGTGGTATGGGGTGCCAACCCCGCATATTCTGCAGCACCTCTGGGCAACCTGAGAAGAATCCTAAATGCCAAGGAGAGGGGTGCCAAGCTAATGGTGATTAAGCCTGAGATGCAGCCAGATGCGGCCAAGGCAGATATCTGGGTTCCGATCAGGCCCGGCACCGATGGTGCCCTGGCGCTGGCAATGCTACACGTCATAATCAACGAGCACCTCTACGATGCAGACTTCGTCTCCAAGTGGTGCTACGGTTTCGATAGGCTTGTACCTCATGTACAGAAATACACTCCGAAGTGGGCCGAGCCGATAACGGGACTACCGGCCGACCAGATAATAGAAATCGCCAGGTTATATGGGACGACAAAGCCCGCATGCATCGTGGCCGGGAACGCATTCGAACACACAGTAGACTCCAGCAACGCAGTACGGGCTGTCGCCATATTGATAGCCATAACAGGCAACCTCGACAGGCCCGGCGGCAATATCGTGCCTACCGGCAGTACCATGCCCGCAATCAAACCCGTTCATCTCAGGGAGAGATATACGCAGGATTTTGTAGACAGGCTCGTGGGCCCGGAAATAGCCAGTTGTTTTCAGACGTTCATAGAGGGCACATCTTCCGCCTATTACCGCTGTCTTGATAGCATTCTCACCGGGGAGCCATACCCTATCAGGGCGATAATCGCTCCCGGGACTCAGCCCACGGTGATCACTCGTGGCAGCAAGAGGGTAGTAGAAGCGCTCGAGAAACTGGAATTCTTCGTGGTTATCGATGTCATGGAGAACTCATCAATGCCCTGGGCTGATGTGGTTGTCCCTGTGGCCACTATGTATGAATGCGACCATCCCTTCGAAGTATCGGGCAACTGGATAATGGCCCGAAACAAGGTCGTCGAGCCACTCGGAGACTATGAGTCGGACTACGAGTTCTGGCTTGACCTGGGCGTCAAGATGGGCTATGGGGAGGACTTCTGGGATGGAAGTATTGAGAAGTGCATGAACTACCAACTGGAGAATTTTGGCATGACCATGGAAGAGCTGAGAGCACATCCCACAGGCATCGTTTATCAGCCAAAACCGATGGTTTACGAAAAGTACGAGAAGATATTCGCCACTCCCAGTCCTCGGCTTTCGAGGGCTCCTTATCTCCCTCAGGGCAAAGTGGCAATCTATAATACTACGTTCGAAGAGAATGGGTTCAATCCACTGGCGGAGTGGGTGGAGCCACCTGAGAGTCCAACGGCTACACCGGAGCTCTTGACGAAGTATCCTCTTGTCTTTTTTGACACACATACGTCGGATGTATACAACCATGGTTGGCTACGTAATCTGCCTTATCTACGCGAGATTCAGCCTGACCCATGGGTGCACATCCACCCCGAAACTGCCAAAGCAAGGGGGATAGAAAACGGTGACTGGGTAATCGTGGAATCTCCGCACGGCTGGATAAAGGCAAAGGCTCTGCATTTCCAGGGGATAAGGCCGGATGTGATTATGGGCCTCCGTGGATGGTGGCAGGGCTGCCGTGAGCTGGGATTGCTGGGTTATCCGATAGTGGATGGAGGTGCAAACGTAAACGTCATGTACAGTACCGACCCGGACAAGGCCTTTGACCCGATGGTGACCGCTATGCCCAAGCAGACCCTGGTCGAGATACGAAAAGCATAGAGTTGCCGACCGGTGGTTAAGAACTACCGATAATAGTGAACGAAGAGGCTATATACGTAATGGCAAAGCAATA
Source organism: Dehalococcoidia bacterium (assembly GCA_029859145.1). Lineage (GTDB taxonomy): Bacteria > Chloroflexota > Dehalococcoidia > GIF9 > AB-539-J10 > RBG-13-51-36. The sequence continues at coordinate 341 of JAOUDT010000091.1, read as the reverse complement.
CGGCTTTTTCTTTGATGCAGATAGGTGCGTCCGGTGCCGCACCTGTGAAGTGGCCTGCAAGAGCGTGCATAATATGGCACCGGGAATAAGGTGGAGGCGGGTCGTTGAAATTTGGGGTGGCCTCTACCCGAATGTCACCAGAGTTTTCTTCTCCCTGGCCTGTCTGCACTGTGGTAAGCCGGCCTGCATTAAAGTATGTCCCACCGGAGCTATAAGCAAAAGGGGCAAGGATGGCATCGTCGTCGTTGACAGGGACAAGTGCAACGGTTGCCGGGACTGCCTCCCGGCATGTCCTTACGGTGTGCCCCAGTTTGATGAGGACGGCATCATGCAGATGTGTG
>JAOUDT010000090.1 GCA_029859145.1 Dehalococcoidia bacterium | reverse complement strand
GGCAATCCTTCTCTTCACCCGGGGGATCTCCCGATGATTCCCCAACTGCCTAGTGGCTAGGCGAAAGCGAAGGTTAAATAGCTCCTCATGAGCTTCTTCGAGCTTCGTCAATAATTCTTCATTGTTAAGGGCCCGAATTTCGCTAGCTTTCAATTCTCTGCCTCTCTTTCCTGACAAAACTAGTAGCTATGGGAAGCTTATGAGAGGCAAGACGGGCTGCCTCAGAAGCCACATCCTCCTTTACATCAGCCAATTCAAACAAGATTCTGCCCCTTTTGACCACCGCTACCCATTGATCCGGAGCGCCTTTCCCACCACCCATCCTGGTCTCCGCAGGTTTCTTTGTCACGGCTTTGTCAGGGAAAACCCGTATCCAGAGCTTACCACCGCGATGCAAGTGACGGACAAACACGCGACGGCTTGCCTCAATTTGTCGCGCCGTTACCCACGCGGATTCCTCAGCCCTCATGCCGAAATCACCAAAAACAATGGTATCCCCGCTCTGGGCACTGCCTTTTCGTCTCCCTTTATGTACCTTGCGGTACTTCACCCGTTTCGGCTGTAGCATTTTTCTCCTTCATTTCAGGGATAATATCGCCCTTATAAATCCACACTTTAACCCCAATACGCCCCATTACGGTATGAGCTTCAACAAGACCATAATCAATATTGGCGCGTAACTTATGCAATGGCATCTGACCTTGGCGGAGAGTCTCGCTTCTGGCAATTTCAAGCCCACCGAGTCTTCCGCTGCACTTTATCTTTATTCCCTTGGCACCAGATTGCAGAGTCCGGAAGGCTGCTTGTCTCATGGCCCGCCTGAAAGGAATTCTTTCTTCAAGCCGCTCAGCTATGCTTCGAGCCACCAAAAGAGCTTCGAGCTCGGGATGCTCAACTTCTCTAACGGTCAACCTAATCTTATCTCCACTCACCTTTTCCAGGTCTGACTTCAATATTTCCACATTTTGTCCCCCACGACCAATCAAGATGCCAGGACGAGCCGAGTAAAGAGTCAAATGTGTTTCGTCGCCCGGACGTTCAATTTCCACTCGAGCGACAGCGCCTCCCACACATCTCTGTTCCACGACTCTACGTAGCTTCAAATCATCCAACAGAAACCGGGTGTAGTTCTTTTCAGCATACCACCTGGTTCGCCAATCTTGATTAACACCTAGTCTGAAGCCATAAGGATGAACTTTTTGTCCCAAAACTATTCCTCCTCTTCAGTAACGAGTACTGTAATATTGCTAGACCGTTTCAAGATAGGACTAATTCTTCCCCTCGACTGAGGGCGAAATCTTTTCAAAGTATGCCCTTTATCAGCAAATATATCAGTAATTCTAAGCTCAGCAGGCGACATTTGAAAGTTGTTTTCAGCATTGGCTACTGCTGATTTGATTACCTTAGCGACCGCCTTGGCTGTAGGGGTAGGCATAAATCTAAGGATAGTCAAAGCCTCATCAACTCTCTTGCCTCTAATCATATTCACCACTAAACGAACTTTCTGAGGCGAAATGCCGACGTCGTTAGCTACTGCTTTTACCTTCATTGCACTGGTTGTTTCACCGCCTGTTCAGTTACTTTGGCTTTGGTGACATGGCCCCTGAATGTCCTGGTAGACGCAAACTCTCCGAGTTTATGCCCCACCATATTTTCAGTGATGAAAATGGGCACATGTTTCTTTCCATTGTGCACTGCGATAGTGTGACCTATCATCTGGGGCAAAATAGTAGAGGCACGAGACCATGTCTTTAGCACCGTTTTCTCGCCAGAACTATTGAGCGCCTCTATTCTCTTAACCAGTTTAGGGTCACAAAAAGGCCCTTTTCTAAGCGATCGTGACATTTTGTTTCCTCCGCTTAAGGATCATCTTATCCGATGTTTTACGGCGACGTGTCTTAGCTCCCAAAGCTGGCTTCCCCCACGGAGTCTTCGGAGGCATTCCTCGCTTAGCTCTGCCCTCCCCACCCCCATGCGGGTGGTCACGGGGAGTCATAGCAGAACCTCTGACCGTAGGCCGCCAACCTGACCATCTTGACCTTCCAGCTTTGCCTATTATTATGTTTTCGTGCTCAACGTTCCCTATCTGACCAACCGTAGCCCAGCACCTTTGATGAAACTTACGCAGTTCACCGGAAGGAAGTCTAAGCACTACATACCGACCCTCCTTGCTTATGATTTGGGCAGAATTCCCCGCGCTATGCACAAGCTTTCCCCCTTTGCCTGGCTCAAACTCAACATTATGTACTGGGGTTCCCACAGGAATGTACTCCAATGGCAGAGCATTCCCAGGCTTTACATCAACATCCTGGCCTGCCTGTATAGTGTCACCTAACTTAATGTCCAGAGGAGCGAGTATATAACGCTTCTCTCCATCAGCATAATGAACTAAAGCGATCCGAGCTGCCCTGTTAGGGTCATATTCAATAGAAGCTATTCTTCCCGGAACGGCAATCTTGTCCCTTTTGAAATCGATGAGGCGAAGTTTGCGTTTACTGCCGCCACCACGATGACGCACAGTTATCACCCCCCGGCTATTACGCCCTGCCTTCTTTTTCAGCGGAACCAGCAAGGATTTCTCGGGGGCTACTCCGGTTAGCTCTTCAAAAGCAGCACCAGACATGGATCTCCGGCCCGGAGAAGTTGGCTTATAAGTCTTTAATCCCACGAAACACTCCTTATTTGTGAGTCCTCTGCCAGCGAGTCTTCTTAAGAAGCTTCTTATGCTGGTGCTTGGACATTTTCTTTCTTCTCCACTTGGTAACTGAACCCATTAGACACCCTCAAAGAAAGTAATTTTGTGGCCCGGTTCCAAGGTGACTATTGCCTTCTTCCAAGCTGAACCAGTTACTTGTCTCCGGCCAAATCTTCTTGTTTTGCCAGGTACCGTCATCACATTTACTTTGCTTACCTTTACCTTGAAAGCTTTTTCCACTGCCTCCTTGATCTGAGACTCGGTAGCCTTGCTCCCCACCTCAAAGGCATATTTGTCTTTCTCTTTAAGAGAAGTAGCCTTCTCCGTAATCAAAGGACGCCGCAAAACTTCATAAATATGCAATTTACTTACCCCAAATCTCTTCGATGTTACGTACCGCCGGCACCGTAGCTACCAACATTTCATAGGAAAGCAAATCCAGCACATTAATCAGAGCCGAAGGCACTACCTTCACTTCAGTCAGATTAGCCGCTGATTTCGTCACATTGGGTGCGGACTGAGCAGTGACAATCAAAGCAGAAGAATCGATGTCCAGCGACGACAGAACATTCACCATGTCTTTTGTCTTTGGCTCCTTGAAATCAAGCTCTTGCACCAGTTTCATATTTCCTTCTCTGATTTTGGCGGAGAGGAGACATTTCAGAGCCAATTTTCTCATTTTTTTGGGCATCGATTGGCGGTATGAGCGTGGCTTAGGGCCAAAAACGACACCGCCCCCCCTCAGAAGAGGCGACTTTATGTCCCCTCTGCGCGCTCTTCCAGTATGCTTTTGCGCATAGAGTTTTCTTGTGCTCCCACTGACTTCCCCCCTGGTCTTGGCAGACGCAGTACCCTGCCGCTCATTCGCCAACTGTCTGACCATCGCCTGGTGCACTACAGCCCCATTAAAGGGGATAGCAAAAATCACTTCGCTAAGCTCTATTTGCTCAACGATTTCACCGTCTAAGCCATAAACTGGCGCTTTCACTTCCTGCTACCTTACCTTCTCAATCATTAACAGCCCTCCATTGGCTCCAGGCACTGCACCCTTCACCAAAAGCAAATTGTGCTCCGGGTCAGCCTGAACGACCTCGAGGTTACGCGCTGTTACTCTGCTATTTCCCATATGCCCCGCCATGCGTTTTCCCTTCAGAACTCGCCCGGGGAAAGTGGTGGCTCCAATTGAACCGGGGGCGCGATGGCGGTCAGTCTGGCCATGGGTCTTTGGCCCACCGGCAAAATGATGCCGCTTGACAACGCCGGCGAAACCTCTACCCTTGGAAATACCAATGACATTCACCAAGTCGCCTTGCTTCAGGAAGCCAACATCCACTTTGTCACCACGCTTGATCGAGCTAATATCGTCAGCCCTGAATTCCCGAAGATAGCGAACGTTCTCCAAGTCTCGAAGATGTCCTTTCTCCGGAGAGCTAAGCTGAGATTGCCTCACCTTGTTATCAATAAACCCCACCTGTACAGCATTATAGCCGTCCTGGTCTCGGCTTTTTACCTGAGTTACCACAGAAGGCCCAGCTTGAATAGCCGTCACCGCCACTGTCTCTCCGCTTTCCTGAAACAGTTGCGTCATGCCTATTTTCTTACCGATAATGCCTGGAAACATGGTCCTAACTACAATTTGATATCTATCTCTACTCCGGATGCCAGGTCCAGTTGACTCAGGGCATCTATGGTCTTGGAACTCGGCTGCAAAACGTCAATTATCCTCTTATGAGTCCTGATTTCAAACTGTTCCCTGGAATCCTTATCTATGTTGGGTGAACGAATAACACAAAACTTTTCGATATGTGTGGGTAGAGGTACCGGGCCAACCACGATGGCCCCAGTACGCTCCACCGCATCTATTATTTGCCTTACTGCCTGGTCAGCCAACTTATGATCGAAGCTCTTGATTTTGATACGAACTTTTTGCTCGGTCATCTGGTTCTTCCTGCTTTAGCTACAATTTGGTCAGCCAAATCCTGAGGTAATTCTTCATAGCGATGAAAGCACATTGTGTAACTTGCTCTCCCTTGACTGACTGATCTCAAATCTCCGGCGAAACCAAATGTTTCTGCCAGAGGAACAAGACAACGGACAGCAGAGACCTCATCGCGACTCTCAATGCCTTCGATATGTGCTCTCCGAGAGTTCAGATCCCCAATGATATCTCCCAGGAACTCATTGGGAGTTGTTATTTCCACCTCCATAATTGGCTCGAGAATAATAGGTTTAGCTTTGTCTATCCCATCCCTCACAGCCATGAAGGCTGCCATCCTGAAAGCCATATCTGAAGAATCAACTTCATGAAAACTTCCGTCATACAAAGTCACCTTCGCATCTATCACAGGGTAACCGGCTAATCCTCCACTCTGCAAAGCCGACTTGACCCCGGCCTCGACCGCAGGAACAAATTCCCTTGGTACAGCTGTGCCCCGAATCTGGTCACGAAACGCAAATCCGCTGCTACGCTCGCCTGGCTCAATTTTGAGCCAAACGTGTCCGTACTGGCCTTTGCCACCAGATTGACGTATAAATTTCCCTTCAGATTCCACAGGAATGGTAATTGTCTCTTTATAGGCGACCTGGGGCCTACCGGCATTGACCCTTATACCATATTCGCGAAATATGCGCTCCATTAACACTTCGAGATGAAGTTCACCCATCCCCGAGATAAGAGTCTGACCAGTTTCTTTGTCATGGTAAACCTTGAAGGTAGGATCCTCCATAGTAAGTTTGGCCAGGGAATCATCCAACTTGTCCTGGTCAACTTTGCTTTTGGGTTCAACAGCCATGGAAAGCACCGGCTCAGCAAATCGTATAGCCTCAAGAAGCACTGGCCGTGCAGGTTCACAAAGGGTATCGCCTGTGGAGGTCGTCTTAAGTCCCAGACTAGCTACAATGCTTCCGGTGTCGGTGTGGTCGATCTCTTCGCGACGATTGGCATGCATAACATACAGTTTTCCCAGTCTCTCTTTCTTGTCTATGCTGGAATTCAAGACTTGGGCTCCCGCCTTTATTCTGCCTGAGTATACA
>JAOUDT010000089.1 GCA_029859145.1 Dehalococcoidia bacterium | reverse complement strand
GGCATCGGTGTGAATTTGTATATGCAGATCGACGGGGATATTGATGAATACTACGGCGAATTGAAAAGCAAAGGCGTTCATATTACAGTTGACATAAAGGACGAACCGTTTGGCATCAGGGATTTTGCAGTCGAGGACATTAATGGATATAAGCTGACATTTAATCAAGTCTCCAAGGCCGTTAAGAGTTGTATGAGCTGTGGCATGCCCATGACTAAGCCTGAAGACTTTGGTGGGGGAAATCCGGGGAACCTGTACTGCGTATACTGTTCCAACCCGGATGGCAGCCTCAAGACCCGTGAAGAGGTGTTTGAGGGCATGGTAAACTTCATGATGATGTCTCAGAAGATGGATAGAAAAACTGCCGAGAGCACAGCGAGAGAGCGTATGGAAAGTATGCCTGCCTGGGGCGGTAGGGCTTAGTCTATGCATACACTCCGTGTATTCTGATTCGGAGTGAGAAACGCAACTTCCGAGTGAGAGACCTCTTCCTTCTCCACGTGAGAAGCAAATGGGCTTTCGCAAGACAAGGAAAGTTGACATAATCTTTCAATCGGTGTACAAATATCCTCTCTAGTCAAGAAAGGCAAGACGTATATATAATTGTTGAACACAGCAAGGCCATTCTATAGAGGTAAAAAGTATGGAATTTAATGTAGCAGTCTTGCCGGGCGATGGGGTTGGTCCGGAGGTGATGACTCAGGCACTCAGTGTCTTGCAGGCGGTGGGTGAGAAATTCGGGCACAGCTTTCTTTATCATGATGGTCTCATAGGCGGCGTTGCTATAGACACCCTGGGTACAGCCCTCAGTCCTGAGACCTTGCAGATGTGCAAACAATCTGATGCGGTGCTCCTGGGTGCAGTCGGCGGTTTCAAGTGGGATAGCCCTCAAGCTAAAATCCACCCTGAAGACGGCCTTTTGGCTTTGCGCAAAGGGTTGAGGCTGTTTGCTAACCTACGTCCGGTGAAAATTTTCCCTATGCTGGTGGATTCTGCCAACCTCAAGCCTGAGGTGATTAGGGGTGTTGATCTGGTAGTGGTTAGAGAGCTTACGGGTGGCCTTTACTTTGGTCAGCCTAAAAGGCAGTGGCGGACTCCGAAGGGAAGGCAAGCTGTTGATACCCTGGCTTATTCTGAGGCAGAAATTGAGCGGATATTGAGGGTAGGCTTTGAGCTGGCTCGCAGCCGGCGGAAGAAACTAACGTCCGTTGACAAAGCCAATGTTCTCCAGTCATCCCGGCTGTGGCGGCAGATTGCCATAGAGATGTCCGCCGACTATCCCGATGTTGAGCTTCAGCATATGCTGGTTGATGCCTGCGCCATGAGGTTTATTCAGCGCCCTGCTGAATTTGACGTTCTAGTCACTGAGAATATGTTTGGTGATATCCTCACAGACGAGGCTTCCATGCTGGCTGGCTCAATGGGCATGCTCCCTTCGGCCAGTCTGGCGGGAATTCCCAAAGGAATAACCTTCGGCATGTATGAGCCGATTCATGGCAGCGCTCCTAGTCGCTCGGGGCAAGACGTGGCTAACCCCATTGCCACAATCTTAAGCGTAGCCATGATGCTTCGCTATTCATTTTCACTGGAAACCGAAGCACGTACTATAGAAGACGCTGTTCTGGCTATCCTGGAGCAGGGTTATAGGACCTACGATATAATGTCGGAAGGGAGAACCAAGGTGGGGACGAAAGAAATGGGAGATTTGATTGCAGAAAAAGTGAAGGGTTAGCAGAATTTCCATGATGATAGTGCAGCTCTACGATACTACTCTAAGGGATGGTGCCCAGGAGGAGGGTATTTCCTTCTCCGTCGAGGACAAGCTCAAGATTTGCCAGAAACTCGATGAGCTGGGTATCGACTTCATAGAGGGTGGCTGGCCAGGCTCCAACCCTAAGGATTCCGAGTTTTTTGCCAGAGCCAGAAGCTTGAGGTTGACTCATTCTACTTTGGTGGCGTTTGGCAGCACCAGGCGTTCAAATTGCCTGGCGGAAGAGGACCTTAATCTCCGGGCTTTGCTTGAGGCCAAGACCAAAGTGGTCACTATTGTGGGAAAAGCCTGGGATAAGCAGGTAACGCGGGTTCTGGAGACAACACCGGAAGAGAACCTCAGTATGATCACAGATTCCATAGACTACCTGAGGGCCAAGGGGCTCCGGGTTTTCTTTGATGCCGAGCACTTCTTCGATGGCTATAGAGATAATCCTGAATATGCGTTGCAGGTAGTAGCGGCTGCGGCCAAAGCCGGCGCAGAATGCGTGGTTCTTTGCGACACCAACGGCGGCAGTCTGCCGCAGCAAATGGCGGGGGCCATCAAAGCTGTGAAAAAGGCAAACTCTGTCGCTCTAGGCGTTCATACCCATAATGATGCCGAGCTTGCCGTAGCTAATACCCTGGCTGCCGTGGAAGCGGGAGTTGTTCAAGTTCATGGAACCATTAATGGCTACGGTGAGCGCTGCGGCAACGCCAACCTCTGTTCCATCATACCGACCTTGAAGATCAAGATGGGCATTGAATGCGTTACCGACAAGCAACTGAGCAAGCTCAGCGACGTCTCTCGCTATGTATCAGAGCTAGCTAACATGCCGCATTATGACCGGCTTCCCTATGTTGGTGATGACGCCTTTACGCACAAGGGCGGGATTCACGTATCGGGCCTAATAAAATGGGAGGATAGCTATCAGCACATAAATCCGAGCCTAGTAGGCAACCGCCCACATGTCGTTGTTTCCGAACTAGCTGGTAAGGGGAGTATTGCCTTCAAAGCCAAGGAGCGTGGACTGCCTGTTCCGAAAGGCAAGGCAATTGAGGAAGTACTGGAGCAAATCAAAACACTCGAGAAGCAGGGTTTTCAATACGATGTTGCCGAAGCGTCTTTTGACCTTCTGCTTCGCCGGGTTCAAGCAGATTATCGGCCACCCTTCGAGCTAGTTGACTTCATGGTCGTGGTGGAGAAACGGCGCCGCCCGCCTACCAGAGGAAACCAGGAAGAGCCATTATCGGAAGCCACCATCAAGGTGAAGGTGGATGACAGGATAGTGCATACGGCTGCTGAGGGTGATGGCCCGGTCGATGCCCTTGACAAAGCCTTGCGTAAAGCCTTGCTCCAGTTCTATCCTGACTTGACGGCGGTGAAACTCATTGACTATAAGGTGCGGATTTTGGAGGAAACTGCTGGTACTGCATCTCAAGTCCGGGTGCTCATCGAATCCAGCGACGGCAGGGAGAATTGGCGAACCGTGGGTAGCTCCACTAACATCATCGAAGCTAGCTGGCTGGCCCTGGCCGACAGTATGGAGTATTGGCTAACAAAGCACGCGGGGAAGGCAAAGGACTGACTTCTCTCATTTAGCACCTGGCTTTTAGCCAGTCAAATACAAAATCCATTGCTGCCTTTTCCAGGCGCATCTTGTGCCTGGCGCCGGGAATTATTCTTAGCTCTTTGGGCTCTTTGGCTTTCCGGTAGAGCCTGAGGGCATGCTCCAGGGGTATCAATTCATCGGCATCTCCGTGAACCAAAAGGAGAGGACGCGGGGAAATCTTATCTACCCATTTGACGGGAGTGACGGTCTCAAATCCTCTTTGCCATTCCGCTATGGAGGACGGAAAGTCTTCATCTCTTATTGCCCCGATCTCGCGAAACCGGCGTATAGTCTCCAGAGGCGTTCCTTTTTCAGGGAGGGAGCGAAAATCCGCAGGACAGGCGCAGGTAACCACTAGAGACACTCGGGGGTCATGCGCGGCGGTATAAACGGAAACTGCTGCCCCTCCGCTGAATCCCAGTAGGCAAAAGCGGGTCTTATCAACCTCCTTTACGTTATACAGGAAATCGATGGCGGCTTGTAGATCTCGAGTCCAGCCCAGGATATCCAGGTTGCCTTTGCTCTTTCCCGTTCCTCGGAAGTTGAAGATTAGCGTGATGAAGCCGGCATGGCAGAACTGTTGTGCAAGTGTTGCATAGCCTCTGTCGGTGGGGTCGGGTGGAGAAGCCGGAATGCCATGGCATATGCATAAGGTAGGGTGAATTGTCTCCCTTGATGGGATATGAAGCTCGCCGGCAAGCTCGAGTCCGTCGACATGCAGACGAATTTGTTTCAGCTCCATCATTCAAATGGTCAAAAATAAGAGATTCGTCTTCTTTTCCTGAGGATAAGGCCGGCTATGAGTCCCAGCAGCAAACCTCCGAGGTGAGCTTGCCAGGCTATCCTGGGAAGGAAAGAAAAGAGGAAGAAGATTATGATTGCCACCCAGAGTGGTATGGGGACGGGGATGAAGAGTACAAAGACTGGGACTCTGGGCACCATTACTGCCAGGGCTCCGCCAAGGGCGAAAACAGCGCCGGAGGCCCCTATCCCTGTTGAAAATGGGTTGGCGAGAAGGACGAAGAGAATATTGCCCGCCAGTCCTCCCAGGAAGAATATTGCCAGAAAGCTTCTGTCACCCGCTGCCCTGATGAGGAAGCTTCCCAGAAAATACAGGCTTATCATATTGAACAATATGTGGCCAAAACCACCGTGCACAAACATGCTGGTTATGATAGTCCAGGGTTGTTGAGAGAGTAGCGCGGGTGTCAAGCCAAGGAGACCGATTGTTGCTTCTGGCCTTAGCGAAGTGATTATGAAGACTAGGACATTTAGAGCGATTAGGAACCAGAGGACGTTCAGATTGACGGCGCGATAGGTTCGCATCATGCAATTATAGATAAATCTGGCTTCTGCTTCAACAGACTGCCAAAACGAGTTGATGGGTTGGAAGTTATGTTGTAATATCCAAGCGGTAAGTTTATAATACGGAGCATATTTTAGCTGGAAGGCGGTCTTCCTGCAGGAATTTCAAGTGAGCGAGCAAGGTCCAGAGAAGAAACGGAAATGGCTCCCGATAGTCGTAGTGGGCGTAATTCTGGCAGCTGTCTGCGCCATCTCATTGTACCTACGCATAGCCCTCTCCTCTGACTCAATCTTTGTCAATGACTGGGTCTTTTTTCGCGAGACCGATGCCTATTATTACATGCGCAACATAGAAACGCTGGTTCACAACTTCCCTCACTTCAACATCTTTGACCCCTATCAGCTCTACCCCGGAGGTAGTGACGGGCTCGTTCGGCCATTCTTCGCCTGGCTTGTCGCTGGCATTATTCTGCTCGTTAAGGGAGCGGCATCAAGTCTGCATGCCATGGAATCAATGGCTGTTTATATCACTCCTATTCTGGGCACTCTGACGCTCATTCCGGTGTACTTTATCGGCAAGGAACTGTTTAACCGCTGGGTGGGCGTAATCTCCGCCGCATTGGTTGTCATCATACCTAGCGAATTCATGCATCGTTCTCTGCTCGGCTTTACCGACCATCATGCTGCAGAGACTCTGTTTGCCACCGTGTGCATGCTGTTTCTAATAATGGCCGTCAAACGAGCTCGAGAAAGAGAGATTTCCTTTGGTCACATTCTAAGCAGAGACTGGTCGACTATAAGGAAGCCCCTTATCTACACCCTGTTCGCCGGCATTTTCCTGGGTATTTACCTGCTTACCTGGGTAGGTGGACTGCTGTTCATCTTCGTCATATTTGCCTACCTAGTGATTCAGTTCATTGTGGACCACCTGAGGCGCAAATCAACTGACTACCTATGTATTATCGGAACTCCTGTTTTCCTTGTCGCCTTCCTCATGCTTCTCCCCATATTGGGCAAAGCCGGCCTCGATCCCATCTATCGTGTCTCTATGTTGATTGCCGTA
>JAOUDT010000088.1 GCA_029859145.1 Dehalococcoidia bacterium | reverse complement strand
CGCGATCCTGTTTCTGCGGTCAATCCTGACAATCTTATCCATGCGGCGCAGGTCAATGATGACTGCTTCCGGTACGCTGGGCACGGTGTCACCGCGAAAATGGGGCTCGCCCGAACTTACCGGTACCAGGGGTGTCCTCGTCCGGTTCGCCCACATCACAGTCTTCTGCACGTCATCGGCACTACGGAGTTGTACAACTAGCCGTGGCCGCATCGGCGAGCTAAAGCTATTATCGTGAGAGTACCTGTCGAGGACCTCGGGTTTGTTGATTACCTTTCCCTTGCCTATGATTTGCATCAGATTATTACTTGTTTTGACGTTCAATTCTCAATCTCCCGCATTGTCATTACTAATAATTGTTAAACTAAGCGCGTGTCATTTTCGATATCACTTGCATCCACGGAGCAGACAATCAACCCATGAAACCTTGAGAGATTCTGAGCTGAGTCCGGCAAGCCTTTCATGTTTACCAATTAGCGGCCTTAGTAGTTACAGAAGGCAAGAACTCTGTTCAGGTAATAATAAGAACTTCTCCAGTATATGTCAACACTACTGTTAATAAAGAATAGAGCCAATAACGAGAGGCGCGGAAATTAATGGCGCAAAGGGATCAGGTGATGCTTTACACCACTTGACGGGACGCCATCCATCAGGGTAACTTATGACCTGCGAATTGGTGTCAAAAATCCAAAAAGGTCTAGGATAATAGATTCAGGAGGGCAATAATGGCTATTCTGGAAGAACCAATAAAAGGGATAGTTGAGGTCAAGAATTACATTGACGGAGAGTGGGCCGAGTCCAAGGGTGAAATTCAGGATGTGGTGAATCCAGTCAATGGCAAAATCATTGCCAAAGTCCCGATTTCAACCAAGGAAGAGATTGATTCCGCCGTTGAAGCGGCCAAAGCAGCTTTCCCTGATTGGCGAACAACTCCGCCGGTTGCTCGTGCCAGGTGTCTCTTCCGTTTAAAAGAGTTGCTTGAGGCTAATTTTGAAGAGTTGAGCAGGGTACAAACTCAGGAGCACGGGAAGACAATTGATGAGTCCAGAGGAGAGACCAGGCGCGGCATTGAAAATGTAGAAGTTGCCTGCGGTATTCCCACCCTGATGCAGGGTTATAACTCTGAAGATATCGCGTCCGGTATTGACGAATATCTTATTCCTACACCACTGGGCGTCTTTGGTATCATCGGACCTTTCAATTTCCCCTTCATGATTCCGCTCTGGTCAGCACCTTACGCCGTCGCGACTGGCAACTGCATAGTAATCAAGCCCTCAAGCGAGGTTCCCTTGAGCCAGATGAAAATTGCGGAACTTGTGGACGAAGCGGGCTTTCCTCCCGGCGTCTGGAATGTAGTGAATGGTGGAAGAACGGTGGTCAACGGAATGCTGGACCACCCGGATATTGAGGGCATTACTTTTGTCGGCTCAACTCCCACTGCCAGGAATGTCATCTATCCGAGGTGTGGTGCCACCGGCAAGCGGGTCATCGCTCAGGGCGGAGCCTCAAACTTTATGGTAATCATGCCGGACTGCAATCTGAGAGCAACGATACCCGCACTGATGACGTCTTTCTTCGGGAATGCGGGGCAACGCTGTCTGGCTGGCCAGAATGTCATTGTTGTTGGCGATGATGACCGTTTCTACAAGGAATTTGTCAACGGTGTTGTAGACACGGCCAAGAAGATAATAATTGGCAATGGTCTTGAGGAGGAAGTTCAAATGGGCCCCGTCCGTGATGCCGAGAAGAAGAAGAAAATACTTGCATATATCAATAGCGGTATTAAAGAAGGTGCCAAGATAATACTTGATGGTAGGAGCGATTTCAAAATTAAAGGAAACTATCCCGATACCTGTTTCCTGGGCCCGACCATCATGGAAACCGTTGAACCTGAAATGAAGATAGTCACCGAGGAAATATTTGGTCCGACCATGGGCATCATCCGTGTCAAAACCCTTGATGAAGCCATCAAAACATGTGACGACAATCCGTTTCATAATGCGGATGCTATTTTCACCTCGAATGGAAGAACTGCTCGAGAATTCAAGTATAGAGTCAAAAGCGGGAACGTTGGTATCAACGTCGGTATAGTGGCCCCCATGGCATTTTTCCCATTCAGCGGGATGCGCGATTCCTTCTTCGGAATCCTACACACTCAGGGTAAGGAAGCCATCCGCTTCTTTACGGAGAGCAAGGTGGTGATTGAAAGGTGGCCCTAGTGACGGAGGAGATATAAAATGCAGTTGAATACAAGCGCCTCGGTTATCAGTTTTGCCAAGCAGCTGGAAGGGGATTCTGCCGGCTTTTATGAAAAGATGGCAGAAAGATATCCCAAAGCGGCAGAGCTTTTTCTCACCTTTTCCAAAGAGAATAAGAACTACGAAACGATGGTTCAAAGGGCATACTACGGCGTTATCACTGATGCCATTGAGGGGTGTTTTGCCTTCACTGTGGAAACCGATAAATATACTTTTGAAAAGGAACCTGCGAAGAAACTACGCGACGCTGATGCTTTAAATCAGGCCATTGATATGGAGCAGAAGCTGATCTCCTTCTATACTGATGCCGCCGAGCAATCAAAAGCGTTCATGGCAGACGTGCCCAGGACTTTTTTGATAGTAGCCAGGAAAAGAAGAAATCGTGAAGATAAGTTAAGGGCGCTTCTTAAGGAGACGTGACTGACCATGGCAAATGTAGTTGAAAGGCGTCGCATAAGCTGCCCGACTTATCACGTAAATGCTTACATTGTGAAGTATGACGACGGATCTCACGTCATCAAATGCACCAACAAAGAGAAATGCGGCGATACGTGCCCATATCTGAAGGACCCGCACTACAAGTTCCCTTATCGCAGGGCACCTGAGTATATGCCCTAGTAATTACAGCAGCTTATCCATTCAGCATTTTGACCTCGCCATCTGTCATTGGTCTGGGATTAAGATCGAAAGCTTCCCTTGCGCTGGGGATTTCTTCGTCACTCCGGTTTCCCGCAATGACAGAAAAGATGTGTCACTGGTGAAGCCGGTTGAGCTTCCTTCCCTGGAAGTAGTATGGCATGTAGGCCATTGTCTCAGAAAGGCAGCAGCCCGAGGAGAAGACTCAAGCAAGCGTGCAATATTGACAATCACGTGCTAGGCTGCCTATGATGCTTTTGCGAGATAACGAAGGAAAAAGGAGGAAGAAAAGTGAAGAAAGAAGAAGCTACGGTGGTTGACTGGGCGAAGCTTACCCAGGAGATGGAGCGTTTGCTTCGCCCGAAAACAAGCCCCATTGCCTACAAGAGACTGCAGAAAATGGGGGAGCTGGATAGGATACCGGGGGTGATGCGACTTGATCGGCGAGCTACTTTTTGCCAGGTGCCAGCTCTGGTGCGAAGAATAGGCTTGACGGTGGGGGTGACCAGAGGCAACCTCGGTGAGCGCTGTGCTCGCATCAATGGTCTGGCAGCTACCACCGAAAAGGAGGTTGCTTGGGAGGCCGATGCCTTCGCCAGGACCTGGTTTGCCAACGTGGAAGAAGCCAGGAAACAGATGGCTGAATATCCGCTGGTTCCCCCGGGGGAGGCCGTAGTGCTTGCCCCGCTGGCTGCCGGGAAATTTGACCCCGATGTTATCCTAATCTACGCTAACCCGGCGCAGATGATGTTCCTGATGAACGGGCTTCAGTTTGAGGACTACGAGCGCTTTCAATTCTTTTTCATTGGCGAGGGGTCCTGTGCCGACGGGCTAGCTCAATGCTATACTACTGGCAAGCCGGCCCTGGCTATTCCTTGTCTGGGAGAGAGGGAGTTCGGCACCGTTACGGAGGATGAGATGGTTATGGCGCTGCCACCGGCAATGATGGCCAAAGCCGTCGAAGGATTGCAGGCGCTTGCGGCGAGGGGCATTGCATACCCCATTAAGTATCTCGGACCTTCGTGCGATCCGTCTGTATCCTCTGTAGTGTTCACGCAGATCTACCCCGATTGGTTCAGTCATTGACCTCTATTAGAGAGACAGACCAACAGAGGGACAATGGAAGGGATGCTCTGCCTAGCGTGTGTGCCGTTGGGGCGTGACCCTACACGTGTTTTGCGGCCTGCTGGGAGACGGTCACTTGTGATACGGAAATTATATGGAAATCAAATCAGCGCCCAAGGGGGGTACAATACATGCGCTTAAAAGACAAAGTAGCTATCGTTACTGGCGGTGGGAGAGGTACCGGCAAGGCTATCTCCATGGCCTTTGCTTCTGAGGGGGCGATAGTGGTAATAGCCGCTCGGACCCCCTCTAGGCTAGATGAGACCGCTGACAAGATCAAATCAACTGGAGGTAGGGCAAGAGCCGTACAGACAGACGTTTCTGATGAAAAGCAAGTGCAGCGACTGGTAGCCGAAACTGTCCATGACTACGGCAATGTCGATATATTGGTTAACAATAGCGGCATTGGTGGACCTACTGTTAATGTTGTTGACCTGAGACTGCGGGACTGGAACGAGGTGCTGGCGATTAATCTGACCGGGAGCATGCTCTGTGCCAGAGAGGTGCTCAAACACATGATTCCGAACAGAAAGGGCAATATAATAAACATAGGTAGCGATGGCGGGAGATTCGGGTATGCTATGAGAAGTCCGTACTGTGTTTCCAAGTGGGGGATCATTGGATTGACCGAAACACTGGCTATCGAGGTGGGACAATACAACATTCGTGTCAACTGTATTAGCCCTGCTGCGGTTAGGGGAGAACGTCTTACTAGTGTGGTAATGGGCAGGTCCCAGGCTACGGGCGTTCCTTTTGAGGAGTTAATGAGCAAGATTGCTGTAAATTATTCTCTCCAGAGACCGACTGAAGAAGCTGAGGTAGCTGCTGCCGCAGTTTTCTTGGCTTCAGACGAGTCTAGCGGGATAACCGGGCATACACTTGTTGTCAATTGTGGTCATCATATAGTGCAGTAGATGACTGGCAGGCATGTCATGAAACTAGCAAGGAGGTTGATGTGAGTTCAATGCAACAGGACTTATCCATATTTGACAAATTTAGATTTGAGAGAAAACCCGTAGGTGTTAAGTTCCTACCTACTAGACCGCGTGGAATTAGGAAGCTAGACAAGATTCTAGATTTTTGTGAGATGCTTGTGGAAGCGCAAAATGGCAGCACTTTTTATGCAGGAAAAGGAAACTTTACGTGCATAATAGGGCCGCTGGTATTAGGCATGGTGGATAGTGATCCAATCTTTGAAAGCGGTCGTGTAGGACCCAAGTTAGAAATCTTTAAGAATGCCCGTGCTAACAGAGGAGTCTATCAGGTCGTACCCAGACTAGCGAAGGGCACCGTTAAGTACATCGCTTTCTCTCCTCTAGACAAACTGTCATTCGAGCCAGATGTTCTGATTATTACCGCTAACTTGAATCAAATAGAGATTCTGCTGAGAGCAATGAGCTACTCGACAGGGAAAATGTGGTCCAGCAGCGGAACAGTGGTTATGGGGTGTGCGTGGTTATACATCTACCCCTACCTGAGTGGTGAATTGAATCTAACACTTCCGAGTTTCGGCATGAGAGCAAGAAACTTATTCCCAGAGGGGCTGTTGCCTGTATCGATACCCTGGGGCCTGCTACCCGGCCTGATAAGAGATTTGCAGCACATGAATTGGGTTCCGCACTCATACACTATAGGTAGAGAGGAACATAAAAAGAAGGTCAAGGGAATCGTGCAAGCCCTGAGGCAGGAGACTGCTGTCTAACCACCATGGGGGCGG
>JAOUDT010000087.1 GCA_029859145.1 Dehalococcoidia bacterium | reverse complement strand
GGCTTAGTGCAACGCTTGTGGCCATGATAATGCCGACCGACCCTAGATTGAGGTGCAGGTTGGCAATAAGGTTTTGGAAGTAGCCAGAGTCCCAGACACTCTGCATCAGAACAAACATCGCCGCAAAGAAAACCAGGGTGGTCCAATCGATTCTACGGACTATTCCGAACCGGCGGGGGCTCATTAAGATCACAGGCAACGCTGCTGCCAGGGCAATATAGGTAAGACGGAAGTCAATACCTACCCCGACTAGGGAGGTGGTTATTTTGGCAAGCACTAGGACAACAATAATAATCAAAGATACCTTTGACAGCCGCGCCAGTCTGGGGTCTGTAACCGGGTCAATTGAGTGATTCAGTGGTTCGTTGTTCAAGTGTCTTCTGTAGAAAAACTTCAGAATGAGGTATGTCAGAAAAAGACTGAGGAGAGTTGGCACCGCCAGATAACGGAGGAAGGTGATGAATGGACTGGGGATATTTCCGTTGATGGCAACCAGCAGGTTTTGTGGATTGCCGATAGGACTCATCACGCTGCCGATGGTAACAGAAAACGCTAGCGACAGTAACAGCAGCTTTGGGCGAATACCTGTCTTGCGCGCAATCTGCAACATGACCGGGGTGCCAATGATAGCCAGTGTGTCGTTCATAAGAAAGGCCGACAGTAGGCCGGCACCAAACAATATCAGGAGCAACAAGCTGTTCGCTGTTTTGGCTCGTCCGAGTAGCCTCGATGAGAGGTGCGAAAGGTAGCCACTCTCCTCCAATGCCTGACCAACCACAAACATGCCGAACAGGAACAGTATTACATCCAGATTGACTGCCTGGAGAGCTTCAGCCGGAGATATTTGTCCAGTGAGCAACACAGCCAGTGCCCCAAGCAACATGGCCTGCCATATCTGAAGGCGGAATCTGCCGATTTGCCGGACGGCGATGAGGACCAACACCACCGACAGAACGATTATTGAGACCATAATAATAAGTATGCCGAGGCATACTTTGTTTCAATTATATACTATTGCGTAAAGCATATCATCGCTCAAGTGCGTTCCAAAATACGTATCGAATCAATAGGCGAACTAGTCTTATGTTATGGTACAATAGTAGAGAAGCGACATGACGCATACTCGGATAGGGTAGAGCATTACCGTGAAGGACCTAGAGCCGCTGTCGCAACTTATCTCCCTGAAAGGGAAGAAGGCCCTGATAACTGGTTCCGCACTTGGCATCGGGAAGGCGATGGCCTATAGATTTGCCGAAGCAGGTGCGGATCTGGAACTTGTGGACATAAACGGACGGGGGCTAAGGACTGTAGCTGAGGACCTATCCAAGTTCAAAGCAAAAATCTACATTCACAGGGTGAACCTTTCCTCAAAAGAAGAGATAGCTGCCTTGTGGGAGGAGTTGAAAGGGAAAGAGCCTGACATACTGGTGAACAATGCCGGAATATATCCTTTCAAGAACTTCCTGGAGGTAGACGACGACTTCTTTGGCAAGGTGATGGACATCAATTTGAAATCAGTTCTCTTGATGTGCCAGCATATGATAAAGAGGCGATTGAAGAAAGGCGGAGTCATCATCAACATTGGCTCTATCGAGGCGCTCGTACCTTTCGTAGAAGGCATGGCTCCGTATAGCATAAGCAAGGCGGGGGTCATTGCTCTAACAAGGTCTCTGGCCAAAGAATATGGAAAAAATGGTTTCCGAATAAATGCCATCGTACCTGGGGGGATAGTAACCCCGGGAACGAAGGCTGTGGCCAAGGAAATCACCCAGCTGCGGCTGAGCCTGCTCAGAACTGGAGTATTGTTTAGCACAAGGCTGCCCCTCAGAAGGGGTGGGCAGCCTGACGAAGTGGCCCGTATTGCCGTGGTCTTGGCCAGTGATTTGTCCAGCTACGTTCACGGAGCGTTGATACCCGTTGACGGCGGATTCTTGTCGGCATAGCCCGGACCAAATTAAGATCGTTCGCCACCCGAGCCGTTATTTCGGGCCGTTTCCCCTAAGAAGGATATCCAAAATCCGAAGCCCGGCACGAGAAACTCAAGCCCCAATATCCAGATTGTAGACTATAGCAAATGACCAGAATCCAAAGGACCAAACGGTTCGGAAATCATAGCGCTGGAATCTGTTCGTCATCTGATGCTTGGAATCTGCAATTTGGCCAACGGGACTGGCATGCTCTTTCTGATCGCTAAGTAGCCATCAAGCGCCTCATATTCTGCCGAAGCGGCGCTGGCGGCGTCTGTATTCAGATAGCGCTTCCTCAACGTCTTTACGACCGAAATCAGGCCATAACACCGGAGTAAAGTAAAGTTCACTGTAGGCAGCTTGCCAGAGCAGAAAGTTGCTCAAGCGGCTCTCACCGCCAGTGCGTATGACCAAATCGGGATCGGGAATGGCTGGACCATCTAGATATTGCGCAAACACGGATTCATCTATACTGTCACTGGGAATATCAGCGCTGGCGATACGTCTGGCTGTTCGGGCAATTTCATCACGTCCACCGTAGTCGAAGGCCAGGCAGAGCGTAAGGCCGGTATTGTTTTTGGTAAGTTCAACTGCTGCCAGCACCTTCTTCCTCAGTTTCTCAGATAGCCGGTCCAACCTGCCCAGGTGTACCAGCCGAATATTCTCTTGATGAAAAGCCTGAGTTTCCCGGTCAATCTTCTTGCCGAGAAGACTGAGCAGGCCGGCGACCTCTATCTTCGGTCGATTCCAGTTCTCGGTGGAGAACATATAGAGAGTCAGGTATTTTACTCCGTAGCTGGCAAAAATCTTCACCACTGGACGAATATTGTCACCGCCAGCATTGTGTCCGACAAGCCTAGGTAAGCCACGCTTTTTCGCCCATCGACCATTGCCGTCCATAATGATGGCCACGTGCTGAGGAGGAGGATCTGTTCGAATCATGAACCGACCTCACGAGAAAAGAGATGTCTGATTTTCAACAAGGGATAGACAGAGCTATGCCTCAGGCCAGTCAGAATCAACCCGCCGTGCCAGTCGAAGGAGAAGTTGTTTGAGCTGAGCAAGGCCTCAGCCATGCCATCAGAATTGAACACGTCGAATACTCTCTCAATTTGACGGTCGCTCAGTTTGGCACAAGCCCATCTAAGCCAATACCCGCGAGAGAGTTCCTTGCCCATTTTTGCCTTCCACTGTTTCTGGTAGCGCGAAAGATGACCAGCAGTCAAATTATCGCTGCGGAGCGCTTCATCAAGCAACTCGGCTGCCATCTCTGCAGCAAGATGCCCAAAATATATCCCTCCGCCACTCGTCGGTTTTACCTGTCCGGCGGCATCTCCGATTGCCAATAGCCTGGTCCCGTAGCTCCGGGCGAGAGTCCCGAGCGGAATGACTTTCTGTCTTATTTCTGCCTCCTGACTTGTTATTCTGCCCCGGCAAAGGAGAATGTTGAGGAATCTTTCCAAATGCCGTTTAGCCTGAGATGTCGCCAAAAGGCCAACGTACGCTCTATTTACTGAAGTCGGTACAAGCCACGCAAACGAACCTGGCGCTACTTCACGGCCAAAGTATACTTCAGTTTCATCAACGTCTTTCGCATCAATTTCGGTCTGAGCGCCGACAAGGAAATTCTTGATTCTACCCAGACCTGCCTTCCGAGCCAAATTGGGCTTAAACCCGGTAGCCAGAACCACACTTCTGGCGCTGAATACCTGCCTGGTTCCGGAGCAGGAAGTCTCAGCCTGCACGGTATCTTTGCCAATAATAATATCGGTGACTCGGGAAGAAAAGAAATATTGTGCCCCCTGGGATTGAGCCTTCAAGGCTAGTGCCTTGTCAAGTAGAAGCCGATCGACAACGTAAGCTTGAACCTTCGGAGTCTGCAGCCTTAGGCATTTTCCGGAAGGCGAGAAAAAACGGGCTGAGCTCGCCCGGGACAATATCACGTCCGTGTCAAGATCCAACGAATGAAGACACTCACTGCTGATTATTCCTGTACAGCAAACATTTAGTCCTGGCTCACTCTTTTCTTCAAAAACGGCGACGCCGTGGCCCGATGAAGCTAGCTTATAGGCTGCATGGCTCCCGGCTGGCCCCGCCCCTACTATGATGACATCGTACAGTCGGCTTGACAACTCTGCTACCTTTTCCGAACGGCACCTAGCAAGGACATATTATATAGCAAACTCTCCAACGACACATATCCTATTGACCTTATGTATGGCTTCCCTCATACCGCGCCACAGCTCATTAGTGATAGGAGTGGCTGAGGTGTTTTGCCCCTATGTGGAAAGGGGAGGGAATATGGCTCGTCCCTCTGGGGTTGCCGCCTACTCAAGGAGCTGGTTTTCGCCGAATAGCAGACGTCGCTCGGGCTCACCTCGTTATCTGGTTTTTTTGTTGCTATTGATCTTCTTACCGCCCTGACGTCCGGCTTTACGAGCGGCGAGCCTACCATACCGGGCCAGCCATTTCTCTATATTGGCTGCTTGCTTGAGTTCGTCTCTTTTGACGTTCTGTATATCCACCTCTGGATTGATACATTTCAATGTCTCGTATTTCACTTCCCCGAGCAAATCCAATAGAGTAAGCCTGTTTCCACGTGACATCGGCGATAGAATTTTCTGGATGAGCTCAAGACTTGCCGCAGTCGCCGGTGTAAAAAGAGATTCCGCTTTGCTGGTCTTGCTAACAAATACCACCCTGCGGTCGCGCCTGTCTCTTGCCCTTCTGACCAGACCAGCTTTGACCATGCGGTCGACTATCATACTGACGCTGTTGGTGCTACGCTCCAGCCACCGGCCTATGTCAGTCACCCTGGCAGGGTCCCCCAGGTACTCTATACTGACAAGTACTGCGTACTGCTCCGTGGTAAGTCCGTGCTCGCCAAATATCCTATCCTCGCACTGTTTGAGCAAGGTGTAGGTTTGGTACATCTGACGCCACAATCTCAAGCCTAGCTCTTCGGATCCTAAATCTCTCTTCATCTTTCACCTCTCTTTTTTTTATCCGCAGACGTGTTGTTTGCCCGTTTGGATTCTATCGCAGGAAATGTCCTTTTCTAATGTCGACAGACTTCTTATCACGGCCCGCATTGCCACCCGCGGCGATTCAAGTCCGGCCGTCAAAAGTGCCAGAAATCCCAATGGCCTAAACTGTTTTCTGTACTGAGCCATCACCCTCCTCTGTGGAATTGAAAGCACATTCTTCTCGCGTTGGTGTCGCCGATCGTTCTGTGCTACCCGGCCCACCACTCTACGTGCCATAATCAAGAGTCCGGTTTTTCTTCCTCTAATGACTTATAGTATCAGAACACTCCCCATTGTGTCAATATCCCTGCGATGAAAAGCAACAAATTATCAAAAAGCTAGAACAGCTGCCAGTGCATTCTTCACGACAGTTTCAGGCGCTGAAACCGGAAGGGAAAAATAGACGCATAGAGCATTAGTCTTCCAGGGGCATGTTGTACCGGATGCGTGAGCCCTTAATTCCAGCACCAGACATCACACCTGCGGTCGAAAAGTGACGGCTTGTGGTCCGATACTAGATGTCGGCGCTTTTTCACTATTGTCTACAGTCGTGGCAATGAACCGCCAGATGGGTAATTGCGAAAGTATCTAAGCTGTCCGCCAAGAGTACCAAGACACGCAGCAGCGGGAATTAGTGTAGTTCCCGCCGCTTATGTCAAAAAGGAGGTAAGTGCCAAGACTGCCAGCTAATTCGCTCCCCGCATTCTACACACCCGCTGGCCCTCTTTCGTACTGAGCCGTGCTCCTCTTCG